>NZ_DBNHEF010000045.1:0-44270 GCF_057138825.1 Candidatus Defluviilinea gracilis | reverse complement strand
GGATGCAGGTGCGATCTGTTTAGGCGTTGAGGCTGATTGGCAAATCCGTCAGCTGAGCTGAGACAAGAGCGAGCCGTAAGGCATAAGTGGTTGAGCCTTGTTGCCGAGAAAAGCCTCTAAACGTTGATTATTGAGTGCCCGTACCGCAATCCGACACTGGTAGATGGGTAGAGTATACCAAGGCGAACGGGAGAACCCTTGTTAAGGAACTAGGCAACATGACCCCGTAACTTCGGGAGAAGGGGTACCTTCTAGCGTTAGGGCAACCAAAGCGCAGGAAGGTCGCAGTGAAATGGCTCTGGCGACTGTTTAACAAAAACACAGGTCTCTGCTAAGCCGTAAGGCGATGTATAGGGGCTGACGCGTGCCCAGTGCCGGAAGGTTAAGGAGAGAGGTTAGCGCAAGCGAAGCTTTGAACCGAAGCCCCGGTGAACGGCGGCCGTAACTATAACGGTCCTAAGGTAGCGAAATTCCTTGTCGGGTAAGTTCCGACCCGCACGAACCGCGTAACGATCAGAGCACTGTCTCAACAAGGGACCCGGTGAAGTTGAAATGGCTGTGAAGATGCGGCCTACCCGCAGCAGGACAAAAAGACCCCGTGGAGCTTTACTGCAACTTGGCATTGCGTTTGGGTATCGTCTGTGTAGCATAGGTGGGAGGCTTTGAAGCTGGGGCGCTAGCCTCGGTGGAGCCATCAGTGAAATACCACCCTGATAATACTTAGACTCTAACCCCGTTCCGTCATCCGGGCGGGGGACCGTGCCAGGTGGGCAGTTTGACTGGGGCGGTCGCCTCCTAAAAGGTAACGGAGGCGCCCAAAGGTTCCCTCAGGTGGAATGGAAACCCACCACAGAGTGTAAAGGCATAAGGGAGCTTGACTGCAAGACCAACGCGTCGAGCAGATACGAAAGTAGGGCTTAGTGATCCCACGGTACCGAGTGGAAGGGCCGTGGCTTACCGGATAAAAGCTACCCCGGGGATAACAGGCTGGTGAGATCCAAGAGTTCACATCGACGATCTCGCTCGGCACCTCGATGTCGGCTCATCGCATCCTGGGGCTGGACAAGGTCCCAAGGGTCGGGCTGTTCGCCCGTTAAAGCGGTACGCGAGCTGGGTTCAGACCGTCGTGAGACAGGTCGGTCTCTATCCGCTGTGGGCGTAAGGGATTTGAGAGGAGCTGCTCCTAGTACGAGAGGACCGGAGTGGACTGACCTCTGGTGTGCCAGTTGTTCCGCCAGGAGCATTGCTGGGTAGCTACGTCGGGCAGAGATAACCGCTGAAAGCATCTAAGTGGGAAACTCGCCTCAAGATTAGATCCCTGTATTCTGGTTAACAGAGTAAGACCGCAGGTAGACCACCTGCTATATAGGCAACAAGTGTAAGCGCAGTAATGTGTTGAGCTAAGTTGTACTAATGGTCGAGGGCTGAATCCCGTGATGTGGAGAACTTATTACTCTTCCACGCAAATCTTATCAGTTACTGTTCAGCACTACCTTGTGAAATAGTCTCTTGGTGATTGGAGCGACGGGGGTACACCCGGTCACATCCCGAACCCGGCAGTTAAGTCCGTCAGCGCCGATGGTACTTGGAGGGCGACCTCCTGGGAGAGTAGGTCATTGCCAAGAGGCTTTTCTTAAAAAAGCACACGCGCAGTCTATCCAACTGCGCGTGTTTCATGTATAATTAATCTTGCAGTTCGGTTGACGGGCATAGCCCCGATTACAAAAGAGGAGCGTGAAGCGCACGGTTTGATCCAGCGATCATTTTGTCGTTTCTTATTTCTTGAAAGACCCTCAACCGACTCTGCATGTAAGCAGAGTTTTTTATTTTCATGCGGGAAGGAGGTGACTTCGTTTGGCATCCGTAAATCTTCGTAATGGCGAATCGCAAGACTCGCTGTTGAAACGCTTTCGCAAAAAGGTCGTCAAGAGCGGAGTGCTCAGCACCGTCCGCCGCAAACGCTGGTTCGTCTCCAAAAGCGAACAGCGCCGAATGGAAAAGAAAAAAGCGATCCGTCGCATCAAGCGGCGCACCTTCACCCGCGACGGCGAGTGAAACAAGTAGAAAGAGACACTATGGCTAAGGAAGAAGATAAAATTCGCGCCGAAGGACTTGTGATCGAGGCGCTGCCCGGCACCCAGTTCCGCGTGAGGCTCGATAACGGGCATGAAGTGCTCGCCTACCTCTCCGGTAAAATGCGTAAACACTACATTCGCATCCTGCTCGGAGACCGCGTCGCGATGGAAATGTCGCCGTATGATCTGACCCGCGCGCGCATCACGTTCCGCCAGCGCAAAAATGCGCCCATGCCTGTGCAAGAATAGCCATCCCTCCTTTTTCATTGATGGAACTGAAACGGCTCTCGAAGTTTCGAGAGCCGTTTTACATTTAATGCGGATGGACACAACGCTTCTTTCCACAAGTGCGGCTGGTTCGCCCTACCTCGCGCGGAGTTTGCTCCCGCACGCGCGGCAGAAGCGATCCCCGGCGACGGCGCGCGTGCCGCATTGGTGGCAATAGACTTCCTCTTGCGATTCATCCGTTTGGGAGCCTGCGCGTTTACCGCGTCGTTTTCGAGAGTTGGAGGAGTGCGATACATTCGATTGCAGGGATCGACGATACAAGATCAACACAAAACCGATCATAGCGATCCCGATCCCGCCGACAATCCATGGAAGATTGTCCACCGAAGTACGGCCCAACGTATCCTCGCCCAATGGCTCAGACGGTTGCACCTGGCTGACCGCGTTTGGAGAAGTAAGCGACTCTGTGTCTCGTCGATATTCCAGCTCCATTTGATAAGAATGTCCCATCTTCAGGCTGTTTTTGTTAACGGTAGCAATGAGGAACTGACCATCTTGCGAAGTCGCAAAGGTGTTGGCGGGATCGATCATAACCTCGCGGCTATCGACGGGAAGGCTTAGAGTCAGGCGGAACTCGTTTACTTGATAGTCGCCGAACCATTTGTAAATAAACGATCGTGTGTTCCCTTCACGCAACATGGGTTGATAATATTCAATGCGATACGGCGCGTAGGAATCCACATTCAACGCGATCGTTTGCCAGTCGCCTTGCTGGGTAGGCGTCTCAAAAGGAGCGTTAATCAACTGCCCGTTCACATTAGAAGCCACCGCGGTCAAGTTTCCCTCTTTTGGGAATCGCAACATCACTTGAGCCGGGAGCGGCGTTTCTGCCGACACGACAAATTCATTGATGATCAGCATGCTTGGCTGGTCGTATTCAGCCCATAGTTCAATGCTGAGAAAATCCAATTTGACCTCTCCCTGCGCGCGCGCTTTCGATGGAAAAGCAAGCAGAAGAGAGATGAGAAAAAAAGCATACCACTGTTTTATTTGAGACATGCAGACACCTCTCCCCGAATCTTACCATGTAAATCAATATCAATTCACTGTGGGCTCTGAAGCGAGCGCGTCAGTTGCCAGCACGCCCAGTTCATTGGTGTTTCGATATTACGTTTCTTCCCGATCTCGACCACCGCGCCGCAGATCGCGTCGATTTCCGTGGGCGCGTTGCGGAGCACATCCTGCAACATGGACGATTGATTTGCTGAAGTCTTGCGCGCCACCTCTTCCACCATCGCTACGGGATCGTTGAAGGGCAGTGTTATTTTTTCCGCGCGGGCAACTTCGGCGACTTCACTTGCTAATCTCGCCATCATCTCGCGCGCGGAAGGACGATTCAATAACTCGCCGTTTGGCACGCGGAGCAACGCGGTCAATGGGTTGATCGCCGCATTGATGACGAGTTTTCCCCACACCAACGATTGCGCGTCTTCGACGAGATGCACGTTGAATTTTGCCGAGAGCAATGCTGATTCGATAGGATCGAGTTTTTCATGACGTTGAATCGTGACAACTCCCTCGCCCCCGGCGCGCGCTAATCCCGGTGCTACGAGGGTTGCGCCGGTGGTTGTGCTTCCTAAGGCAACGCGGGAATGTTTAGCCACAGAGATCACAGAGTTCTTTGAGTTTTCTTCTCTTTTTTTCTCTGCGCTCTCTGTGGCTGATTTATTTAAAACTTGTGCGAGTGTTTCGTAATTGCCGATCCCGTTTTGGAGCGTGACCGCGAGTCCATCGTCCGCGAGACATTCTGAAAGTTGATTTGCGGTGCGTTCCGTTTGCCATGCTTTGACCAGCACGAGCGCGTGTTTCGCGCCAACACATTCACGCGGATCGTCCGTAGCGCGGACTTTGAACGCTGTTTCGTTTCCATTGGAATCAACGATCCGCGCGCCATCTTTTTGCAGGGACGCGATTCCCTCCTTCCATGTGCCGAGCATGGTGACGTTGTATCCCACCTGCGATAAACGCGCCGCGAACAGAGTTCCCAGCGCCCCAGTGCCGAGGATGAGGATATCGTTTGCCATGTTACGCAATACGCAGTACGCAATACGTTTTACTCCATACTGCGTACTGCGTGGTTTGTTGTTTTAGATGAGTTCCTTTTGCAAAGATTCCCACTCTTTGTCGTCCATCTCAACGGTGTGTTCCTGCGCGGGAAAGCGTTTCGATTCGACATCTTCGATGAAATCGCCGAACGCTTTTTGCATCTCGCTGTGAAAGTTCGCGTACTTCTTGACGAACTTCGGCGTGAAGCGGTCGAACAGACCGAGCAGGTCGTGCGTGACCAGCACTTGCCCGTCACAGCCTGCGCCCGCGCCGATTCCGATGGTGGGGATGGAAATCTTTTTGGAGATCAACTCCGCCAGCCGCGCAGGGACCGATTCAAGCACGATGGCGAAACAGCCCGCCCCTTCGAGAATGAGCGCATCTTCCACGAGTCGTTTCGCGGCGACGGCGGTCTTGCCTTGCGCGCGGAATCCGCCAAGTTGGTTGACCGACTGCGGCGTGAGTCCAAGATGCCCCATGACGGGAATCCCCGCGTTGACGATGGAGCGGATCGCATCCGCGCGTTCGCGTCCGCCCTCGAGTTTGACCGCGTCCATGCCGCCGTGCTGGAGGAAGCGTCCCGCGTTGCGCGTCGCCTCTTCGACGGACACTTGATACGACATGAACGGCATATCGCCGACGAGCAGGGCGGACTTTGCTCCGCGTGAGACGGCGCGGCAGTGATGGAGCATCTCCTCCATGGTGACGGGAAGCGTGTTTTCGTATCCCAGCACCACCATGCCGAGCGAATCGCCGACGAGAATGGAATCGACTCCCGCCTTGTCCATCGCCAGCGCGGTGGGATAGTCGTAGGCGGTGAGCATGGTGATGATCTCGCCGCGTTCCTTTTTCTGGCGATAGGTGAGCGTGGTGACTTTTTTGCGCGCGGTCGTTGCCGCGCTGGTGGAAATTGGTGTTGCAGACATGGTATCCTCCGAATAGGTAGGAGCCGTTTGGTGCGGTCGTCCCCTTGTCGCCGCGGTGGACAGGCTTGGGTAAATTTTGCCGTCGCGTTCACGCAAAGCGGATACGCGCGGTACTCGTATTATTCCACAAATCTCCTTTTTCGCCTATAATAAATTTATAAATAATGCTGAAGCCGCCGTCCTCGGCGGCGGGGACGCCGCCGAGAGCAAGGTAGATAATAGAGGAGAATTTCCATGAAACGCATGTTTGGCTTTTTGATCGGAATTTTTGTCGGCAGTCTCGTCGGTTCGACAATTGCGCTGTTGATGGCGCCTGAATCGGGCGAGGAACTGCGCGGGATGATCCGCGCGCGCGGCGAGAACTTCTTCAACGATGTGCGCCACGCGGCGGACGAACGACGCATCGAATTGCGTCACCAGTTAGAGTCCATGCGCGCGCCGAGGGGGGAATAGAACTTAAACAGACAGGGCACACGTGGACCCGCCTTACTCATACACGTGTTCGTAAAACCCCTCCGCCCTCTGCATATTTCTCCCATACTCTGCGCGTGATGAAATGATCTCTCGATTCAAGCCTGCGGATTTCTCCCGCAGGTTTTTGTTTTCGATGTACAATAAAGGCGAGGTGCAATATGACCTTTGCTCAACTTCTAACCGAAATTGACCGACTCTCAACTGACGAGAGACTGAAATTGATGGAAGCGTTAACTCGCTCCCTTCAAGTTGATATGCGTCCCTTGCGGAAATCGCGTAAGGGGTCGTCATTGAAACGCGTCCGAGGCGCGCTTCGCCTGCGAGGGGGCAAGGCCCCTACCGACCGGGAACTGCGTGACGAGTACGTCAATCGAGGTGTAATATGACCCTTCACGAACAAATCCAAGAACAAATTGCTAAACTGTCTCCTGAAAAACAGAACGAGGTGATGGATTTCATTTCTTTTCTGCAACAGCAAAGCCCGACGCGCGCATCTCGTAAGCGTCAGTCGTTGAAAAAACATCCTGCCTTCGGATCATGGCGCGGACGGAAAATAAACGCGCTGACGTATCAGAACACCCTTCGTGCTGAGTGAGATGTACAAATTAATTCGTAAGATGTAATTACGAATTACCAATTACTCTATTGTAAAACCCCTCCACCCTCTGCGTATTCCTCCCATGCTCTGCGCGTGACGAAATGATCTCCCGATTCAAACCTGCGGACTTCTCCCGCAGGTTTTTGTTTTCTACAGTTTTGATGGACATAGATTTTGAACCTCGTAATGCGACACGTGAAGCGTGTCGCTCTACCCACTTTGCAAAATATGACTCACCGCCGTAGACGCGGGTCTGCCCAGCGACTGCAATAACAGAGTGATTCTATTCTGAAATTGAGTTGCTTCTACCTTACCCTCGAAGCCTGTGCCGCCGTATCCATGTCCCGCCATACGCTTGCAGTCCACCAATTGTTGCCACAATTTGGATAAACCTTGTCGATATAACTGTGGGGTTGATTTATGTTATCAGCATCCCGAAATTTCTATGCTCGTTTTCCTTCTCAAGAGTCGAACTCTCAAATCCTATCAAAGTTTTACGCTGATTGGAAATGAGAGTCGTTAGCAGAAACTGCTTTGTATTCATCGGGTTGTCGTATGCAAAGTTTATCGACGCAACATTTTGTGTTGCTGTCCCTGCTTTGAAATGGAGATGAAATGAACCGCTATCAAAAACTCATGCTCGGTTTCTTGTTAATGATCTCGCTGGCGTGCGGTGGTTTGCAAATACAACCAGGCGCGCCATCAATGCCGACTTCGGATCCCGGCGCAATCAACACCTATATTGCCCAAACTGCGGAAGCGGCGTTCACACAGACCGCCAGCGCCGCGCCGCCAACCTTTACCCCCACCTCTACATCAACTTCAACGCCGACACTTGTGGTAACTGAAACTCCCCTGCCAACGATTTCTGTTCATATCGAACAGGCAAACCTTGACTCAAATTCCCTGCTCATCGTTGGTCAATTAATCGGAACGCTGGCTGAGACAGGTTATCGGAGCGTCGCAACGCTTAGCCTTTTTGATTCCCAGAAAAATAAACTTCTGGAGCAGGAAGCGCCTTGCGCCGAAACACCCAATGAAGCAGATAGACTCTGCATATTTAAATTTTCAATTCCAGAACTTCCAGCCGACTTTGCCAGTTACCAAATCATGGGACGAATCCAACTCGGTAACGGCTTGACCTTGACCGGCCAAATGGAAAGCGCGGTAGCGGGAGGGGAAACGCAGGCAAATGTCTCTGAAGGTAACTTGACACAAGTCCCCTCGCCATCGCCCCAGCCTGTTCAACCTGCGGTATTCATCTCGAAAAACAATGTTTCCATCTCTGCATCCTTTTCTTCTTCTTTTTATTATAGACCTGAAAATGGCTCGTTTTTACGCGCCACCGTAACCTATTACGGCGATCCCGTTTTAGCAAACGCTGCAAATCTCAAATTCTGCGCTTCCATCGTTGAACATCGGAAGTACGAATCGGGAAAAACCGCGCAAGTCGTCCTAACGGACGAATGCAAGGATGCGTACTTTTCAGAAGCTGACAAGCCGGCAAGCCTGTCCAACAATTATTTCTTCAAGCCTTCAGGCTATAGTTTTGTTTTGACCGACAGCCCCGATGGTCGTTATCAAATTTTAGACGTTCGCGCCGTGGTCACGTTGGAACAAAATCAGCAGGTGTTGGCAGCCTCGGAGCAGTCGCATCATCCCGTGCCTGTGCGCGTGGTTAATACTTCACTGTATTCCACGCAGGCGACCGCCACCGTTGAGATCATGGCTGGGCAAGGTCAAACATACGACCTTGCGCTCAGGGTCTATCAAGTTGAAGGAGATCCAGATGAAGTTTTCTGGAGTTCCCTCCTTTTCTTTATCCCTTGCATTGTACCGGGAATTTGCGATGACCAAAAGATGATTGGCGAATCTTCCCAACCAATCGAACTCACACCCGGCGAGAAGGTGACAATTTCCACCAGTAACTCCATCGCCCCAGTTTCTGAAGAAGGAAATGTCATTACAGGATATGAAATGGTCGTCTATTTTGAAAATATTATGATTGGTAGAACTCTACCCGAATAAATCTGAACGCTGATCGCGCAGAAAACGCAGATTTTCTTTTCTTGAATCAGCGAAATCAGCGTTTTTCAGCGCCCAAAAAATATTTTGTTTATTACGGATAAGGTCTAACATTGAACCACGCAACTTGACATTCATGTCGCGCTATGCTCTTTGCAAGATATGACTCACTGCCGTTGATGCGGGTCCGCCAAGGGATTGGATCAACGCGGTCTTCGCATTCGGGATTTGATTCGCTTCGCCCTCACCTCGAAGCTGGGCCACCGCATCCACAGCCTGATACACGCCTGAGGCGCCGCCCGCGAAGCCGCGCGCTTTCATTCCGCCCATTGTTGCACACGGGATTTTTCCCTTCAACCCGATTTCATTGTCTGCGGCAAGTTTCCATCCCTTACCTTTGATAGCGAATCCCACCGCTTCGAGTTGTAACGCGGCGTAGACGCTGAATATGTCGTGATACTCAAACAAGTCAATGTCATCCAACACCGCGCCGACTTGTTTCATCGCCTTGCCAGCGGAGATTTGCGCGGTGTCGAAGTACAGCATGTCTTTGCGATCATGCAATGCAAGCGTATCCGATGAAGAAGCCGAGCCAGCGATTTTCACCAGAGGATGTGAGAAATTGTTTGGCAATAACTCTTGGCGGGTCAATACAACTGCCGCCGCGCCGTCTGCGTTGGGAGCCATGTCGAACATGTTGAGCGGATCGCTGACCATTTCGGCTTTAGCGTAAGTCTCGGGCTTGATGGCTTTGCGGAACATCGCGTGTTTATTTGCGACTCCGTTCGCGTGGGCGGTCAATGCAAAACCAGCGAACCCGTCTTTGGGGACATCGTACTCGTGCATGTAGCGTTTCATCAACAATGCGGCTTGCGCGGCGGGAGTCATCCCCTGCACCGACTCGAAATCCGCGTCCCCTGTGGTGGCGAGAGCCGCGTCCACGCCTGAGCCGACTTTATCTGTAAACTTCTCCACGCCGACGACGAGCGCGACATCCACCAATCCACTTTTGACGGCGAGATAGCCTTGCCGCAACGCCGCGCCGCCTGATGCGCCCGCGGCTTCGATGGTCACGGCTTCGATGCCGAGCAAGCCCGCGTAATCCGCGATCAACACGCCGAGATGCGCCTGATTGGAAAGATTCGGCGCGAGCATATTGCCGACGAATAACGATTGCGGTTTCAATCCGCCCGAATCTTTGACGGCTTCTTGAATGGCGGCAAAGGCAAGGTCGCGCAGACCAATGTCCCAATGCTCGCCGACTTCTGTTTGTCCGATACCTGCGATGATGACTTCTGTCATGTTGTGTTATCTCACTTTGAAGTAAAAAGAAATTCTGCGGGTTCATCAGACGGATAGGCGACCGATGACGGTCCGATGAGTTGCAAGTTGCTGTCTTTTGGCGCTTCCATGCGCAACGTCACGGGATAGTCAACGCCGCCGGGGATGGTGATGAAGGCATAGCCTGTTTTGTCGGTCAAGCCGCCGGTTTCGAATCCGCCCTGAAGTGTAACAATCAGAGTCGCATTCTCTATGGGCGTATCTTCCGAGTCGATTACACCGTTACCATTGACATCGAGATATGCGTAACCCGAAAAAAAGGCATCTACGATGGGTCGGATATCCGGTGTTGGCGTGGGGGAGAGGAAGGTACAGCCCATGATGAACAACAAAAGAATGAGCATGGCGGCGAGTTTGCCGAGTTGTGTTTGTCTGAATTGGGCGATGATGATATTTGTCATATATGCGCTCCGTTGGACACGTAGACAGGCACACAGGGAAACACATTTCTCGCGGTCTTGTGTACCTGTCTACGTGTGTACTTGTTTACTTCATCGCTAGCTTCCCGCGGAAACGGACATACGTTGCGTAATCAATCTCTGTTCGGCGCTTGACGTACTCTTGTGTCTTCGTGGCGAGGCTGGCGCGGAGCGGGGCGTTGTCAGTGACGGAAATGTCGAAGGCGTCGGAACCAGCTCCACTTCCGAAAGAGACGACGAGAATCCGATCGCCAGGCTGGGCGATGTCGAGAGTCGCAGTGAGTCCGATCATCGCCGCGCCCGCGTACGTATTCCCGATCACAGGGACGAGAAGCCCAGGTTCGATCTGATCCATCGAGAAGCCGAGACCCGATGCGACGCGTTGCGGAAATTTTGTGTTGGGCTGGTGGAAGACCGCCCACTTGTAATCTTTGGCGGTCGTGCCGCTGGCTTCCATCAGATGCGTGGCGGCTTCGCTGACGTGTTTGAAATAGGCGGGTTCGCCCGTGAAGCGCATGCCGTGTTCGGGATATTTCGCGTCGGAGCGCCGCCAGAAATCGGGCGTGTCGGTGACGTACGAATACGAGGCGTTGATGACCGCCAGCGATTCTTCGGCGGGACCGAGAATGTACGCGCCGCCGCCCGCGCCTGCGGTGTACTCGAGCGCGTCGCCTGGCTTGCCTTGCGCGGTGTCCATGCCGATCGCCATCGCGTACTTGCCCATGCCCGAGCCGACCAAGCCCATCGCGGCGACGAGCGCTTCGGTGCCTGCCTTGCAAGCGAATTCCCAATCGGCGGCTTGCGTGTTGGGGACCGCGCCAATCGCCTCAGCGACCAAGGTGGAGGTTGGCTTCACCGCATACGGGTGGGACTCGCTCCCGACCCAGACCGCCCGCAATTCAGTCGGGTCAATTTGCGCGCGTTTCATCGCGTTGCGCGCCGCTTCAATGGACATGGTGATGACGTCTTCATCCAGCCCAGGGACGGCTTTCTCTTTGATGGGGAGTCCGCCTTTGCCGCCCGTCCATACGCGCGCGACTTCTTTTGCGGGCAGACGATAGCGCGGCACGTATGCGCCGTAGCCAATGATGCCAACGGGTTTGGCTGGTTTGAGGAGGGTGGGGGGGTGAGGGTGAGGGGAGGTCATTTATGCGCCTTCTTGAATTCAATTTGAGTTATATCCAAATTGCCTTGATAATAAAACCTTTTTCCAATAGGTTTCTCTTTCAATAATAAATTCATCTGTCGAATGTGTGTCGGCAATTTCAAGAACAGAATATTGGAAATTACTAGCGTAATCAATACTTTTTTCTTGAATCAATTCTCTGAGTTCGCTGTTGCCACCATGTCCTGTTTTGGCGTAACTTTCCCATCTTTGCCAAAGTCCATCATTACCAGTTGCACTTCCAATATACAATTTCCCCGAAAGGATGTCAGAGATTAAGTATATTCCTTTGACACTAGATAAAGCAGATTTCCAAGATGGCTCTTGTTGCCCGACAATTACTTTTAATTGTCGATGCGAAAGAATAACTTTGTTGTATCCAGGAAAATCCCCGATTGAGATTGGTGTTGGTTTGATTTCAACAAGCTCTAAATGCTTTCCGTATTTATGCCCCCAAACATATGAAGCTCTTCCCTCGCGTTTATAGTGAATAATTGCTCTGCCAATTAAATCATCTTGATTGGGCAGAAGTTGTGTGTTGTAGCGAAAAGAAGCTCTTGTTCCTTTTCCAACGCTAAGTATTTTGTAAATGCCAGCAAATAACCATGTGTCCCTTTCAATATTAATTAAACTGAGAACGTAATCACATTCAAAGTTCTTGTTAGACTGCTCTTCCTGCCATTCTTTGAATTTTCCCTCTAGAAATGCGTCAATCGGAGGGTATTCTTTTCCTGTAGCGAGGTGAATTTTGTAATTATCAAGTGGAAGATTCTTTGTCTTAAGTATTTCAATCAAACTAAGCATAATTCATCCAGTAATTTTATATTTATTTCACATACCAAAACTTTGACGTCAAGCCTGCGGGGTTGACCTCATCCCTGCCCCTCTCGCTTCGACACGCTCAGCGCGGCGCCTAAAGGAGAGGGGGAAGGCGTTTGAACAAATCAATCTTCTTCATCCTGTGCTTCCATCCAATTGGCGATTTTTTTCAACACGATTTTCAAATCGCGTTTGACATTGCCAGTCAATGGCGATTCGTAGACTTTACCATTTTCATCATGGAAGTGGTGGGGAGCAGTGGTGAGATGTTCGTAATGAGGTGAATTGTCCCAACGTAGGAGAGGGACAGTAGTAAACAATTGATAGGCGTAATCCAGCGATTCGGGTTCGATATGAATCCAGATTTGCAGAGTGTGGTCTTTGGATAGTTGACTGCGGAGCTTGGCTTCCAATCTGCCCGAAGGAGTCTCATCGTAGTTGACGACGCGCGTACTTTGAATCAGATCGTTTCCTTGCAATATCTCCAAAACATCGTCAACGATTTTGCTCATGGCGCAATTCCTGATAGGTCTTTTGCCAGTCCGTCAACATGGAGCGGGCGGACTTCCACGCCAACCAGTCATCTTCCTGCTGAGGTGTGGCTTTCCCTTTCAGGCGCGCGCTGAATTTGCCGAAGTCTACCCCATATTTGTTTTCCATTTTTCGGATTCGGCGGCGATAGTAACTCATCTTGCTTTGCACAGTGACAATTGCCATATCCCAAAGCGCATCTTCCACGGTGGAAAAGCGTTTTGAAGCAACCAGCGAATTCGCAACTTTGTTTAATACCGAATATGGAGATTGATGTAATGTCATTCTTGCTCCTTTTGACGAATTATACTCTTTTAGAAATTGCACGTACCAAAACTTTGACGTCAAACTGAAAGACCTGACAGGCCTACTCTAAAGAGTACTTCGTCCGCGAGAGGGTGGTGGGTTGCGACCTGAGTCCGCGTGAGGGTTGTGGTTGGTATTGGCGCGGATGAGACACTTCGACAAGCTCAGTGCGCCGCCTATCAGGTCTGGAACGAGATATACCAAAACTCCGAAGTCAAACCTGCCTGCCTGAAAACATCCGCAACCTGCTGAATGCTTCGCCCATGATACTCCAGCAACAGGCGGTTGTGATACCAAAGTTTGGACAGTTTCCACACTTGGTTGATCGTGAGAACTTCTCCGCGAGCGAGATTGGTTCGTATGCACCACTTGTCAATCCATTCTTCCGACTGGAAGAGAAGCATCGTTGTTCAGGTGAAGACGAGGTCGTCGTACCAGTGAGAAAAAGAAAGTGGAAAGTGGACGAGTAGCATGTCACTCTGAGGGAGCGTTCGCCGCGACCGAAGAGTCTCGGTTTGTTGTGGTAGAGACCCTTCGCTATCGCTCAGGGTGACATAACCATTTTTGACTTCCATTTTCACCTCCTTACCACTCTCCGTGCAAACGGCTTCGATGACCGCGTCCGTGTGTAGCGCGGCGGGGATGCCGAGCATGTCCCAGGCGCAGTTGGCGTAATACGTCTTGCCGTTGGCGTGGACTTTGAAATCCGTGGGAATGCCTGAAAACGGATTCGCCATGCGGACGCTCATGGAGTCCAAGTCAAGGAAGAAAGAGTGGCGGTTGTGGAGTTCCTTGTAGTAGTCGGTCGCTTCTTTGGGGGAGATGTTGAAGTGACGCGCGGCTTCGTCCACGCTTGGCGGCTTGGTCGTATCCGCGAAATGTTGGTAGACGAAGTGGCGGATTTGCCAGAGAGCAGAGTCGTTCATATCAGATTCCTGCAAATGCCAGCAATGCTCCAAACGCGTAAATGAAGACGACATAACCCGCGAGAAAAATAAATCCCTTCATCCTCGTTGATGAGTTGAGTGAGACGATCTGCCAGCCCGCAATCCCTGCGGGGATGGAAGAGACGACAATGCTGACAAGATTGATCGCGCTCGCTGGCAGATTGATTCTCGACGCCGTTCCCAGCATGAGAATGGTCAACCTGCCGAACAACTCGAGGTTCAACGCCAACTTGTAAAGGAGAGTCGAGTTGTAATCCAAAAACTTGAGCGGTAAAAGGATAACCAGAAAAAGAAAAATGCCGATCAGCGCGCCCACAAAAGGACGCTGGATGCGCCAGAACGCGCTTTCATCTTCCTTCCCTTCGCCATACTCAGGGCGGCGCTTTCCTCTTTCTACCATTTACTTTCCACTTTCCATCGTCTTCAATATCTCTTTCGCGCGCTCAATTCTCACAATTCTTTCCTCCGCCATTTGACTCGCAACTCGCTCGATCAATTCTCCGTTCGCGCCCGCCGCGATGGCAACCTGCCTCGCGTGAAGCGACATGTGTCCGCGCTGGATGCCTTCGGTGGCGAGGGCGCGCAATGCCGCCATATTTTGAGCGAGACCGACAGAAACGATGATCTCAGCCAGTTCGCCAGCGGATTTCACGTTCATCAACTTGATTGCGGCTTGCGCGGCAGGGTGGACCTTGGTCGCCCCGCCGACGATTCCCACCGCCAGCGGCATTTCGAGTTCGCCAACTAAATTTCCATCTTTATCTTTCGACCAAGTAGATAATGAAGTGTACTTGCCTGAACGAGCCGCGTAAGCGTGCGCGCCCGCTTCGATGGCGCGCCAGTCGTTGCCCGTTGCGATCACGACGGGGTCAACCCCGTTCATGATTCCTTTGTTGTGAGTCGCGGCGCGGTACGAGTCTGCGGCGGCGAAGGCGTACGCGGCGATGATGCCATCTCGAACTTCTTCACCGCTGAAGCGCAAGATATCATCTTGCGCTACGATCTCTAACTCATTGACGGGAATCACACACGTCGCTTTTGCCATGCGTTTATCGGTGAGGTTCGAGAGAATCTTCAAATGCGCGCGCCCGCCTGTGATCTCTTCGATTTTTGGCGCGAGTCGCTCGCACGCCGTATTGACCGCGTTCGCGCCCATCGCATCGCGCACGTCGTAGATTAAATGGATGACGAGAAATTTCCCGATGGGGGATTCTTCGATGATGCGGACTTCCAAATCCCTCGCGCCTCCGCCTCTGGACTTTAGGCTTGACTCGGCGGCGTCAACGTACGTCAACAGTTCGGCTTTTTTCGCCAATACCCGCTCAGCGGCTTGGCTCAACTCTTCGACATCCAACACCTGCAACTGACCGATCATGAGAGGTTCGGTTGCTTCGGCGGTGAATCCGCCGTTTGCGCGGGCGAGTTTCGCCATGAACGACGCGCCCGCAATCACCGATGGCTCTTCTATTACCATAGGCACAAGCACATCGCGTCCATTGACCATGAAGTTGAGCGCGATGCCGAGGGGCAGGGAGAAGGTCCCAAGCGCGTTTTCGACCATGTGCGAGGCAATGTCGGGGGCGAGGGGGCTGGTAAGCCGAATCAGTTCGCCCGGCGAAAGAGGCGAAGCATCCGCTAGTTTGGCGCGGCGCTCTTCGAGAGTCAAGTTGTAAAAGCCGGGGATGCGTGAAGTCGTCATGGGCGAGTTTGCATATTGTAGTCTGGTTGGCTCGCAAAATCTATCATGTTTTATGAGATAATCCGAACATGTTACTTACCCGCGAACAATTACAGGAAAGGCTGATCGCCCTGCATCAAGCCAGCCTTGAGTTGGTGAAGGATAATTCTCTTGAGCATTTGTTGGAACGGATCGCGGCAGTTGCTTGCGAGCAGGCAGGCGCGCGTTATGCCGCGTTGGGCGTGCTGAATGACGATGGCGAACTTGTCCAGTTTGTTTCTGTGGGGATGACCGAAGAGCAGGTTGCGCTGATTCCGCATCAGCCGCGTGGGAAGGGGTTGGTGGGTGAATTGATGAATCGGGAAGAGCCGTTGCGCGTTCCGGTCATTCAAGAGCATCCGCGCTCGGTGGGTTTCCCTGTGAATCATCCGCACATGGTCTCGTTTTTGGGCGTTCCGATACGCGCCGGCGACGTTCAGTTGGGTCAACTTTATCTGACAGAGAAGGTGAATGCTTCGGAGTTCACCTCAGATGATGAGAAAATCATCCAAATGCTGGCTACCTATGCGGCGGCGGCGATCCAAAACGTCCGCATAATGGAGCAGATGCGGGAGCGCGACCTGGCGTTGACCCGCCGCAATGTGGATATGTCTCTGCTGAACGGTATCGCCTCAACCCTGACCTCGAGTTTGGAACTGGATGAGATTTTGAATCAGACCCTCGCGCTTGTGATGAACTATATGAAGGTGGAAGCGGGCGAGATTTTTCTTTTGACGGAGGATCAGGTTACTCTGCGCATGGTTTTGCATCGTGGGCAAGCCGCGGAGGCGTTTTGGATGCGGAATCAATTCCGAATGGGGGAGGGGTATATCGGCATGGTTGCCCAAACCCGTAAGCCAATGATTAGCGCGCGCCTTGAAGATGATGTTCTTTTTGTGCGTGAAGCCGTCGTGCGGGCAGGATTCCATCAGATGATCTGTATTCCCCTGCTTGCCGGTGAGAATTTGATGGGCGTGATGAGCGTTGCCACTCAAGCCAAAGACGCTATCGACAATCGGATCGTTGAGATGATGGCGGCGGTTGGTGCGTGGGCTGGCTTGGCGATTGAAAATGCGCGCCTGCATACCGATGCGCGGCGCCTGGCGGTGCTGGAAGAGCGCGATCGCATCGGCATGGACCTGCATGATGGGGTCATTCAATCCATTTATGGGCTGGGATTATCGCTAGAAAACGTGCTACTCTCATTAAATGAAGACTCAACAGACGCAAAAGCGCGCGTTCAAGGCGCGATAGACGGCTTGAATCAAGTGATCCGCGATTTGAGAGCGTATATTTTGGATCTTAAACCGAGGCAAATGGGCGACGATGGGTTGATAGGCGGTATTCAACGGCTGATTGCCGAGTTCAAAGCTCATACATTCACCGAGGTTCAACTTACTTATACTGAAAAAGGTTTGAAAAACCTGTCCGAATCGCATTCTCTTGCCTTATTTCACCTCTGTCAGGAGGCTTTAGCGAATGCGGCGAAGCATGCAAAAGCGAAAAACGTTCATATCTCGCTCTGGAGAACGAAAGACCGCGTGCTGATGGAGTTGCGCGACGATGGAATTGGCTTCGATATGGAGCATGTCAACATCAGTATCGGTCATGGGCTTGCCAACATGCAGACGCGCGTGCAATCGGTGGGCGGTGATGTTGAAATATCATCGCATTTGAATGATGGAACAACGATATTAGCATGGGTGCCGCGCCATCCGCGCGGTTGAATCGGGCAAATCGCTGAATCTTTAACGTTGAATCTCAAAATCTTGCGTCTCGTTCGGCGCATGTGAAAATGTATTCAACATGCGTTCTTTAACAACCACCAGCATATCAGCAACATCATGGGTAAAACAGCCAACCCGACCCCATATATGGGGGTGTGGATAACTCTGTAGTGCGCGCATGGCTGAAACGTTCGTTCTATAAAAGATCGACCCTTTGTTGATTTACGCTGGAACTCTTTAACATTGAGCGACCTTAAAAAAACGAATGTTTTAAATAAACCGTAGGCTTTTCGTGTTGTACTTTTGAATAGTTATGCTAGAATGTGACCACGCTGAGATTTTGATGTGACGAACGAAGCGCATCTTGTAATCCCTTTCGATCTCTGAAACACAACAAAATATCTTCAATAATAGCCGCTGATGAAGCGGATAGATTTCACATTGGCAATCACCGCGCTGAGGAGCAATCAATGAACGCAGAACAAGCATGGCAGTCCGTGCTCGGACAACTACAGATGGAAATGCCCCGCGCATCGTTCGACACATGGGTGCGCGATACCAAGCCTGTTTCCTACCATAACGGAAGGCTTACCATCGGTGTCCGAAATGCATACGCCCGCGATTGGCTCGAGAATCGTCTCGCCAGCACGGTGAATCGCCTGCTTGTCAGTATCTTGAATGGCAGTGTGTCGGTTAGTTTTATCGTAAATGGCAATGACAAAGAGACCGAAGCGGAGGAATCGCGCGTTTCCCAGCCGGAGGCGCTCCCTGTCATCGAACAAAATCTCCGCAACACAACGCTCAATCCTCGCTATGTCTTCGAAAATTTCGTGGTTGGCTCCGGCAACCGCCTCGCCCATGCGGCTTGCCTGGCAGTGGCAGAGAAACCAGCCCGCGCCTACAACCCCTTGTTCCTTTACGGCGGCGTGGGGCTTGGCAAGACACACCTGCTTCACGCCATTGGCAACGCTTGTCACTCGCGCGGGTTGAGCGTGCTGTATGTTTCTTCTGAAGAGTTCACGAACGACATGATTACCGCCATCCGCACGCACACCACGCAGGCGTTCCGGGAGAAATATCGCTCAATTGATGTGCTGTTGATCGACGATATTCAGTTTATTGCCGGTAAAGAATCGACACAGGAAGAATTTTTCCACACGTTCAACACCCTGCATGGGCAGGATAAGCAGATCATCGTTTCGTCGGATCGCCCGCCGAAGTCGCTCGTTACGCTGGAGGAACGCCTCCGTTCCCGATTTGAGTGGGGACTCACGGCGGATATCCAGCCTCCCGATCTGGAGACCCGTCTCGCGATCCTGCGTTCGAAGGCAGAGCGGACTGGGCGACAGGTGTCTGATGATATTCTGGAAAGTATTGCGCGGCGGGTGCAATCGAACATCCGCGAGTTGGAAGGCGCGTTGAACCGGATTATTGCGTATGCCGATCTGAGCGGCGCCGCATTGACTCCAAGCCTTGTCGAAATGGCATTGGCTGATTTGATGCCTCAAAAGAAAAACATCCCTCCGAGCAAAATTCTTGAGGTCGTGGCTGAGATGGAAGGCGTGAACGTGGACGATTTGCTTGGGCAGAAACGTTCGGCAAAAATAGCGATCCCGCGTCAATTGGCAATGTATATTTTGCGGCAGTACATCGAAATCTCTTTGCCTCAAGTCGGTGAAATTCTCGGCGGGCGGGATCATACTACGGTTATGTATGCGACCAAGAAAGTGGACGAGAACGAAAAACTTAGAAATCGCGCTAGAAAAATATGGGATGCCTTAAATCAAGACCTGGTTAATTGACGGCATAATCGAACATTGTGGAAATGCGCATTCGGAGGCTGGGGAACTCCGAATGCGCATTTAAAAGGGTGGGGTGGCAGAGGGTGAGAAGCAGAATCCCCGTCGGAAACGAAGCGATGGGCTGTCCGAATCCTGTGTTATAATCCCGCCGCTCCCGAAAGATTTGGGAGCACCATCTTGCCTGGGACGGGCATTAAGCGTCCCTGAGCGGGTCATCATTCCCGCTAAACTCATCCACGGCACGCTGGCGAAAGGCGCCGCGCGTTGGGCTGTGGAATGTAAGGAGAAAAATGGCAGTTATCCCTATGAAGTCTCTGCTTGAGAGCGGCGTCCACTTTGGGCATCGCACGAACAAGTGGGACCCGCGCATGAAACCGTATATTTTTACGGAGCGCAACGGCATTCATATTATCGACCTGCAACAGACTTCCAAGTTGTTGAGCCAGGCGTTCAATGTGATCCGTGATACGGTCGCCAATGGCGGCACGGTGTTGTTTGTCGGCACGAAGCGGCAGGCGCAGGAAACCGTGGCGGTTGAAGCCGCGCGGTGCGGTATGCCCTATGTGACCGAACGCTGGATGGGCGGCGTTCTGACGAACTGGTCGACGATGCACGACCGCATTCAGGAATTTGAACGGCTCGAAAAAATGCGCGATAGCGGAGAAATTAACCGCCTGACTAAAAAAGAAGGATTGCTGATCGAACGCGAGATCGTCCGTTTGACCACCCGCTTCTCTGGTATTCGCAACATGAAGCGCCGCCCCGATCTGCTCTTTATCGTCGATGTGGGGCGCGAGGATTCGGCGGTGCGCGAAGCGAATTTGCTGGGGATTCCCATCGTTGCGATGGTGGATACGAACTGCAACCCGCAGAACGTGGATTATGTGATCCCCTCGAACGATGACGCGATCCGCGCCATTAAATTGCTTGTGGCAAAAGTGGCTGATGCGGTGTTGGAAGGCAAAGGTATGCGCAAGGACGATTCGGCGGAGGATATGCCGGCCGAGGACACCAAGGCGAAATCGGATAAGCCTGCCCGCCGCGCGCCCAAGGTTGTGGAGACCGATGTGGAGTTGGAAGATAACGCCCTCCTCGGAGAGGCAACTCTCGCCAAGATGAGCGCTTCGCGCAAGCCTGCCACAGAAGAAGTCCCTGCGGCTGAAATAACGGCGGAAGCAAAAGCCGAAGAAAAAGCAGAAAGCGCTGAATAAGCGGACCCTGCCATACAAGGAATTAACGGATGGAAATTACAATTGAAATGATCAAAGAATTGCGCGCCGCTACCAGCGCCGGCATGATGGATTGCCGCAAGGCGCTTGAAGAAGCGGGCGGAGACTTTCAAAAAGCGGTGGACTGGCTGCGTGAAAAAGGCATGGCAACCGCCGCCAAACGCGCCGATCGCGAGGCTTCGCAAGGTGTGGTCGAGTTATACTCGCACGGCGGCGGGCGCGTGGGCGTGATGGTGGAAGTGAACTGCGAATCCGATTTTGTGGCGCGTTCGGATAAATTCCGCGAACTGGCGCATGAACTCGCGTTGCAGATCGCCGCATCTGCGCCGCGTTACCTGAAAGTGGAAGATATTCCTGCTGAAGTGTTCGATCACGAGGCGGAGATCGCCCGCGCGCGCGCGAAGGAAGAGGGCAAGCCGGAGAACATCCATGAAAAGATCGTGCAGGGACGGCTCGAGAAATTCAAGGATGAGGTTGTCCTTTCACGACAGGCGTACATCCGCGATGAATCGATCACTGTGGAAAAGTTGATCCTTCAAACGGTTGCCGCCATCGGCGAAAATGTGGTTGTGCGACGCTTTCAGCGCTGGGAGTTGGGCGAGAGTTTGAACAATTAAAGTAAAATGACCAACCAGACGGTTGGTCATTTTTTTGAGCCTCTACCTCGCCCCCAAGTTTGAGGGCGAAGAGGCTTCAATATTTACCGCCAAGAGCGCGAAAACCGCGAAGAAAGAATTAAATTGTAGCGTTCTTAGAGAGTGCTTCTTAAGTCTGAACTTATTCTTTTTGAACACGGACTACGCGGAAAAAAAGACGGTTTTCTAAAGATTTTTTCCGTGGAAATCAGTGAAATCCGTGGCGTCCGTGTCAAAAAGAAGTTAAGAAACACTATCTTAGCAGTTCCACAAGGAGAAACATGAGCGATATCAAATATAAACGGGTCCTGCTCAAATTGAGCGGGGAGGCGCTTGGCGGCAAGTCTGGCTTTGGGATCGATGTGGATGAGGCGGAAGCCATTGCCGTGCGTATCAAGGAAGTGCATGAGATGGGCGTGGAAGTGGCGATCGTCATCGGCGCAGGCAACCTGTGGCGCGGCAAGCAGGGGCTGGAACGAGGCATGGATCGCGCCACCGCCGATTACATGGGCATGCTCGCCACAGTGATGAACGCCATGGCGTTGATGGACGCCCTGGAGCGCGGAGGCGTGTATACGCGCGTCATGTCCGCGATTGAGATGCGCGCAATCGCCGAACCCTATATCCGCCGCCGAGCCATCCGCCACTTGGAGAAGAGGCGGGTGGTCATCTTCGGCGCGGGAACGGGGAATCCGTTCTTTTCCACAGACACTGCCGCGGCGTTGCGCGCCAACGAGATCGATGCGAATGTCGTGATCAAGGCTACCAAGGTGGACGGCGTCTACGATTCGGACCCGAAGAAAAATCCCGATGCGAAGAAATTCGATAAACTTGGTTATATCGAGGTCATCAACCGTAGGCTGGAGGTGATGGACAGCACCGCCATCACCTTGTGTATGGAAAATAAGTTACCGATCCTGGTTGTCAATTTGTGGGACAACCATGCCCTGATCGGCGCGCTCAAAGGCGAGTCGGTGGGCACGGTCGTTGGCGACTGAGGATTTGGTTTGACGGCGTTCCTCGCAGTTTCGATTTCACTCTCGCGTTGTTTCAAAATAGCTCAAGGATCACGCTTCATATAGCGGTTTTTATTGTTTTGGTGTATCCTTGTCATTGAATAAATTTCACAATTCAGGAGACTGAAGTGATCAAAGATATCCTAGCCGATGCCGAACATCGAATGAAGAGCGCTCTTCAGGTCCTGCACGATGACCTGGCTGGAGTGCGCACGGGGCGCGCCAGCCCAGCCTTGGTGGAAAAACTCCCCATCGATTATTACGGCAACCCAACCCCGCTTATGCAACTGGCTTCGATCAGCGTTCCCGAAGCGCGGACGATCACCATCAAACCGTTCGACGCGTCTACGTTGAAAGCCATCGAAAAAGCGATTCAAACTTCGGACTTGGCGCTAAACCCCAACAATGACGGCAAGGTCATCCATCTCAACCTTCCGCCGCTCAACGAGGAACGCCGCCGCGATCTCGTTAAACATGTGCATCACCGTCTGGAAGAGTCGCGGATTGCCGTCCGCAACATTCGCCGCGACGCGCACAACGATATGCGCGATTTTGAAAAGGAAAAGTTGATCTCGGAAGACGATCTGGAACGCGGCGAAGAAGACCTGCAAAAACTCACCGACAAATATGTGGAAGAGATCGGCGTTCAAGGCAAGAATAAAGAAGCCGAGATCATGGAAGTCTAGCCGGTTCCATGGCAGACACCCCCTTTACCATCCCTCCCGATAGAATTCCCCGGCACGTCGCCATGATCATGGACGGCAACGGACGCTGGGCGCTTTCACGCGGGTTGCCCCGCCTCGCGGGCCATAAAGCCGGCACCGAGAACCTGCGGCGCGTTATCCGTTCTTCGGTGGAATTTGGCGTGAAGTATCTGACCATTTATGCCTTCTCCACCGAGAATTGGGGACGTCCGCCGGAAGAAGTCAAAGGTTTGATGTTCATTCTTGAGGATGTGATCGACCGTGAACTCGCCGAACTCAGCAAAGAGGGGGTGCAGTTGCGTCATATCGGGCGGCTCGAACGCCTTTCCCCGAACCTCCAGGAAAAAGTGTTAGAGGCGATCGACGCGACAAAAAATAACGACCGCCTGGTTCTGAGCGTGGCATTCAATTACGGCGGACGCGATGAAATCATCAACGCGATCCAACACATCATGAAAGACGGAGTGCCTCCCGAAGAGGTGACCGACGAATTGGTGAGTCGGTATTTGTACACAGCCGGCACACCCGACCCCGACCTCATCATCCGCACCTCCGGTGAATTGCGCGTGAGCAACTTCCTTATCTGGCAGGGCGCCTATTCCGAATGGTTCGTTACGCCGAAATATTGGCCCGACTTCGACCGCGAGGAATACCTGCGCGCGCTTGAAACTTTTGCCTCGCGCGACCGCCGCTACGGAAAGGTTTCCTCCAGCGAATACGAGGCGTCCAATGCCTAGTCGGATTTTGACAGCGATCCTATTGGCGGTCGTTGGCTTGCCAGCCATCATCTATGGGGGCGTTTTTTATTTTGTCGTCATGGCAATCGTTCTCGGCGGTTGCGCATGGGAATTCGTCCGCATGTATCGGGCTGTCGAGTTCGAACCCAATGAAAAGGTCACGGTCGGAGGCGTGCTGTTGATAGCCACAGTGCGCTTCTTTTTTGCGGATTATTCGATCCCCATCCTCGTTCTCACGATCATGTTTGCGATGATCGCGCATTTGATCTCGTTCGAGCGCGGGCGCGATAAAGCCGCGCTGGATTTCACTGTGACGGTTGCCGGCATTGTCTACATCGGGTGGCTGGGTTCATACCTGTTGGATATCCGTCTCTTACCGGGGGGAGGTTGGTGGCTCATGGTTGTGTTACCCATCATCTGGGCGGGGGATACGGGAGCGTATTCCATCGGCGCGGCATACGGCAAACATAAGATGACCCCGCGCCTCAGCCCCAAGAAAAGTTGGGAGGGCTACGCCGCGGGAGTTTTCACCGCCGTGCTCGAGGGCGCATTCTTTGCGTACGCGTTTTCGTCGTTGGGACCACAACCCCTCGGCGGTTCGATCACCCCTCTGCAAGGCGCGTGGATGGGATTGGTGATCGGCGCGCTCACCCCGCTTGGCGATCTCGGCGAAAGCATGTTCAAGCGTCAAAGCGGCATGAAAGATTCGAGTCACATCCTGCCGGGGCATGGCGGCTTCCTCGACCGCATCGATTCATGGATCTGGGGCGCGCCGCTCGGCTACTTTCTCATCCTATATTTCATTTTCTAACGGAGGACGAATGGCAAACATAAACGAACCCACCAGAAATCTTGCGCTCGAACTTGCGCGCGTCACCGAAGCCGCCGCCATGGCGGCGGGACGCTTCATGGGACGCGGAGATAAAGAAGCGGCAGACCAAGCCGCCGTCAACGCGATGCGGACCGTCCTCCAAACAGTGGATATGAACGGGATCATCGTCATCGGAGAAGGGGAGAAGGATAACGCGCCGATGTTGTTCAACGGCGAGACGGTGGGAAGCGGTTCTCCTCCCGACGTGGATGTTGCTGTCGACCCCATCGACGGGACTCGCCCTTTGGCATTTGGCAGATCGAATTCGCTGGCGACGGTTGCCATCGCCCCGCGCGGCACGATGTTTGACCCCGGTCCGTTTGTGTACATGAACAAGATCGCGGTGGGACCCGAAGCGAAGGGCAAGATCAATATCGAAAAGTCCATCACCGAAAATTTGAAAGCGATCGCGAAGGCGAAGAATAAAGAAGTGGAGGATTTGACCACGATCATCTTGGACCGCGACCGCCACAAGGAAATGATCGCCGAGATTCGCAAAGCGGGCGCGCGCATCCGCCAAATCCCCGATGGCGACGTGGGCGCGGCGTTGATGACGGCGTGGCCCAACTCCGGCGTGGACGTGTTGTTCGGCGTGGGCGGCACACCCGAAGGCGTGCTTGCCGCGTGCGCATTGCGCGCCATGGGCGGCGAGATCCAAGGCAAACTCTACGCGCGCGATGAAGACGAACTCCGCCGCGGACGCGAAGCGGGCTACGACTTTGAAAAAATTCTGACGATGGACGACCTCGTCTCCTCGGAGGATGTGTTCTTCGCCGCCACAGGCATCACCGACGGCGAATTCCTCAAGGGCGTGCGTTACTTCGGCGATAAAGCCAGCACCGATTCGCTCGTGGTGCGCGGGTTGACCGGCACCGTTCGCCAGATCACCGCCACGCATCGCATTGATAAACTCGATCAACTGGGCGCGGTGAAGTATTGATGTTTCTCACCGCGAAGGACGCGAAAGCCGCTAAGCTTGCACTGAGCAAAGCCGAAGTGGAAAAGAATTAACCTTTGCGTTTTTAGCGAACTTAGCGGTTGAATGTTTTCGTGTGTCTACAAAGGCATTGGCTTGACACTCCCTATCCTTGCACGTATAATCCCGCACGCCTTCCTCGATAGCTCAATCGGCAGAGCGAGCGGCTGTTAACCGCTAGGTTCCAGGTTCGAGACCTGGTCGAGGAGCTAACGACCAAATGATTTTGCCTCCAGCCATTGGGCTGGAGGCAAATTTTGTTGAAGAGTGATAACAACCAATAAGACAGGACTTACGCAGAAAGAGTATTTTGCCCGCTACTCTACGCCAATCCCCGCGAATTTTCAAAGGATTAGCGAAAATTCTCGAAGAGTAGTGGATCAATCTTGGGTTTTGCGTAAGTCCTATAAGATAAATTGTAGTTGACGCGAAAGGCGAAACAGCAGTATAGTAGTTATAGAAATTTCCAGAAGGAATTCGGATGGGAGTACTCCATGAATGCAACTACTCGAATCTTTGGCATGATAGTGTGGTTAGGCGGGCTGATCGTCACGGGGGCGCTCATCCTTTCGCTCACTGCCGCCCGCGTCGGGGAACACAAATCCAGCACGTACGGCAACGCTTACGTGCAGTTCCAAAATTCATGGGGCGGCGAGATCGGCATCATCCCGCCGTTATTCACCCTTCGCCGCTCGTATACAGAATCGGCATTCAACAAGGATGCGAAACAATACGAAGAGGTTGTCCGTACCGCGACCTATCCTCTTGTGCCAAAATCCATCGATATCGATTCGTCGGTGGAGTACGGCGAACAAGAACTCGACCTGCTGGTCTTCAACGCCTTCGAAACGCACAACACCGAAACCTATCTCATCGTCAACAAGACGCAATATACCGGCGACCTGCTCATCAAGGTGAGCAAGCCCGAAAATGCCAACCTGATGTACGACTACACCATCCGCATCCCTTCGCAGGGAAACCTGATCCTCCAACCCAGCATGGACGCGCCCCAGGCGCTGATTCCCGGCTTTGCCCCCGGTTCCGAGGCGGAGGTAATCGTCACCTATGCCACCAAAGGCATGGACGTGTTCAAATACAACCTGTCTGCTTACCAGAATAATGTGATCGAGCGCGTCACTGCCAAAGTTGTGATCAATGTGGATGAATTCGGCATCTATCGTTTTGGTCTACCCCACAACACCGAACTAACCAAAGATGGCGCGACAGTCGAATTCGACGTGGAAAATTTCTCTACCACCCAAGACCTCGGCATCACCTTTCTTGCGAAACAGCGTTATCTCGATTCCATCCAGAACCTGATCGGTTACTCGCCGATGTCCCTGGCGTTTTTTCTGATTGTGACCTTTATCTTCTCGCAGATATTCACGGTAAAATTTAACGCATTCCATTACCTGTTCGTCGGGATGATCGATCTCTTCTACTTCCTGTTCGTTGCCTACCTCATCCGTTTCTTTGGCGTCTTCCCGACCTTTGCCATCTCCATCGTCTTGACCGCCGCCATGTTTCTGTTATATGCCCCGAATGTGTTTGGCAAATGGTTTGCCTACCGGGTCGTGGGTGTATTCTTATTTCTGCTGACTGTGGTCTTTTCGCTGATCTTTCTCATGCCGATCTTCCGTGGTTTGCTTTTTGTTGTGTTGGTGTTCCTGATCTTCATGTCCATTATGGTCTTCGTCAGCCGTTCCGATATTTCCAAGTGGAGTATCGTCAGCGGCGAATAAATTCAAAGAGGAGAATTCTCATGCGGTCATTCATTTTCAACGACGCGATCACGTTCAAACTGGCAACACAGCGGGATAACAACAGCGCGAAGACGCAGGTGTTCTTTGGCGTGTTGCTTGGCGTGCTATTGCGCTGGGTGTACACCGTCGCTGTGGAGGTTGCCCGCACCGGCAACCCGTGGAATTTCGGCGTGTGGTACGTTATCCTTGCGCGTTTTGTCGCTTCATTAATCGTGACAGTTTTCGTTTTTTCGGGATATTGGGAAAAGTCCAAAGACCAGCCCGCCGATATCCGATTCTGGAACGCGGTAGCGTACGGCATTTCGATTGACGCCCTCATCGGTCCGTGGACGGTGTGATTCAAAATCATGTCATTCTCCCGAAATAGCATCGGGACGATGTGAGCGAAGCGAAGAATCTTCTCACTTGCGAGCGAGACCCTTCGGTCGCTATCGCTCCCTCAGGGTGACATAGCAATATAGAAATAAAAAGAGAAGCCTGCGCTTCTCTTTTTCGATTCATTCGCTCTTCGACTCGGTCTTACTCTTCGATTTCTTTTCGCCTTTGACATCGGACGAAGATTTCTCGGTTGCCTTCTCTCCTGAAGCGGACTTGTCCTCTCCATGCGCGTGACCGTGATCGTCAGACTTGGATTTGCTGCCTGTTGAAGCTTTTCCGCCCGAAGGAGATTTATTGTCGGTGGCGTAAAACCCCGAACCTTTGAAAATGACCTTGGTCGGGGTGATGACTTTTCTCAACGCTTTCTTTTTGCACTTGGGGCAGGTCTTGAGCGGGGCGTCATCGAACGATTGATGTTGTTCGAATTGCGAGCCGCAAGAACTGCAACGATAGGTATACACTGGCATAAGGCTCCTTACTTTCAACAGCGGGGCATTATAGTACGGGTGAAACAGGCAAGCAAGGGCAATGCCGTATGAGTTCTGTTAGCGGGCGCCCTATAACGTGGGGCGGGATGGAATCCCGCGCGCCAAAAATATGGCGGGATGCCATCCCGCCCCACGAATCACGGACTTATGGTTCCCATGGCAGGAGATTGATAAACGCTTCCAGCGTTGTTTCCGCTGTAACGCTCTGACGATACAAATAAAATATATTTTCCTTCCCTTGCGCCGATCTATCGCCAAGTCCCATTGCGGCGATGTAGCCTGCAGACTTCACGAGTTTCAGCGAAGCGTTGTCGTACGCGCCGAAGGGATAGGCAAAACTGTTGATGGGGACTTCGAGATATGACTCGAGTCTCCGCCGCGACTTGACGATCTCCTCCTCCTGTTTGGCGGGGCGCGTCGTCACATCGTGATGACTCAAACTGTGACTCCCGATCTCCCAGCCTGCTTCATACAAAGCGCGGATCTGAATCTTGTTCATGTAGCGCGTCGCGCCGATGTAGTTGTCCACGATGTAGGCGGTGCCTGTGAAGCCATAAATCTTCATGATGGGCAACGCCTCGGTGTAGACGGTTTCACTGCCGTCGTCGAACGTGAGCAGGATGGGACGAGAGGGAAGTTGCGCGCCGAAGTTGATGGCTTGCGTCAATTGTTCGACGGAGATCGTGCGGTATCCGCGCATGAACAAGTAGTTCATTTGATTTTCAAACTCATCGGGTGAAACGTAATACTCGCTGTCGGTTAGCGAGTAGCCGACGTGATGATAGAGAAGGATCGGAACGGTGACGTTGCCAGGTCCTTGAACGATGAATTCGGGAGTCAAAGTGCTCGTCGGGGTGAAGGTTGGAAGCGGAGTGAATGTTGAAGTGGGCGTGAAGGTTGGGAAGGGGGTGAACGTTTCAGTGGGGATAAACGTTGAGGTGTTTGGAACAGGCTGAAACGGCGTCAGAGACGGGCTGAGGGTGTGAGTCGGTTCGAGGGTTGGAGTCGGAGTCGGGGTGGCGATGAGTCCGAATCCCCCGCATCCTAAAATAAAAAATATCATCAGGACGAATCGTCCCGCAGGTTTTATGGGATGGGTTGTGTCGCGCATGGAAGCCTGCGGGACGGTTTGCTGTTTAGATCGGATGATTGATGTCCCACAAAATTCGCAAGCCGTCGAGCGTGAGCCACGGGGCGATGATCTGAATGACATCGGTCTCTTGCGCGACGATCTCAGCGAGACCGCCCGTTGCGATGACCTTCATCGTGGGACCGAGTTCTTTGCGAAAACGTTCGACCATGCCCTCGACCATGCTCACATACCCGAACAATAAACCCGCCTGCATCGCGTGGACTGTGTTGCGACCGATGACCGAAGGCGGGCGTTGCAAGTCAATGCGCGGAAGTTTTGCGGCGTGCGTGAACAACGCTTCGGTGGCGAGATTGATGCCCGCGGTGATCGCGCCGCCGAGATACTCGCCGTCTTTATTGACCGCGTTGAACGTGGTGGCTGTTCCGAAATCAATGATGCACGCGGGACCTTTATAGAGATATACGACAGCGACCGCGTCCGCGATTCGATCCGCGCCGACTGCGCGCGGGTCTTCGTATTTCACTTTGACGCCTGTTTTGATTCCCACGTCAATGACGAACGGCTCTTGATCCAAATATTCGCGGCAGGCTTGAATCACCCGCCCCGTCAGTTGTGGCACAACGGAAGCGAGACAAACCCCCGTGAGTTGTTTGGCGGTCACTTTTGCGTTTTGCAACAAGCCTTGCATTTGCAAACCATATTCGTCGGGCATGCGCGCATGATCGGTGGCAAGCCGCCAATGGGCGCCGAGATCGTTTCCATTGTACAAGCCCAGTGTGAGGTTGGTGTTGCCGAGGTCAATGACGAGGAGCATGGGGATGAAGAGAGTAGAGGCTTCGAGATTGGAGGGAGGTCATACCGTTAGGGAGCAACTTCAATGCGGATTTCTTTCAAGATGGCTGAAACCTCATCCTTTGAGCTGATATGTTGTCTAAGAACCTGTTCGGTTTTTTCAAGAACGCGATCGGCGGAAAGTTTTGCAATTTCCTGCCGCATAGATTGACCAATGTATAACTTAAGCAAGGCTTCCACAGACATATCACGGCCCGCCGCGATTTTTTCAAGGGTCGCCAGCGCGTCGGCGGGGATGTGAATTGTGACAGGTCTCGCCGCGCGAGGACGCAGGCGCAACTCAAATCCTTCTTCGGTTATGAGGGTTTCGTCAGTCTGCTTCTTCATAGACTTTCCTTTCGGCGCGGGTAGCGGGTCGGGCGGAAATGATCCGCGTGCGTGTCGCTCGCGCCGTATATACAGCCAGTAAAAGCCGCTGAGAGAAAGTATACCCGATTATAAAATCGCGTTCTTCTTTGCCGTCTGCCGAAGCGTCGCCTGTCTGAAAGAACGGATCAAGAAAAACTTCCACGGCTTCTTCGAAGGTCACGCCATGTTTTTGAATGTTGGCGGCGGCTTTGCTTTCATCCCATTCAAACTCCATGCCTTGAAGTTGGTATGTGATGTCCATGAACGGGTCCTTTTAATGGATGTTGCAGAAACGTGTTGAGGAAGTATACACGGAAACACGCGCGTACCTGCGCGCTGTTTACGATTTCACTTTCTCCACGATCTCCGCGACCATATCGTACTTGTGGAATTGGGGCATGATGTACACGCCTCCCGCCCACGCTTTTGCCTGCTCCACCAATTCGACCGCGATCTCCACCCCAGCCTTCACGCCTTCGTCGCCCGCCGCTTCGATCCGTTTCCGCGTCTCATCGGGAATCGAAATGCCAGGCACTTCGTTGTGTAAAAAGTTCGCGTGTTTAACGCCGACCAACGGCAGGATGCCGACCAGAATCGGCTTGTCCAGTTTGCCGTGTTTCGCTTCGTATGCTTCGAGTAATTTTGGTCCATCGTCCGCGCGGTAGACGGGTTGCGTGAGGAAAAAGTCTGCGCCCGCTTTTACTTTGCGATGCAGGTTTTTAATTTCGTTGTCCACATCGGGCGGACACAAATTTAACGCCGCGCCGACGAAGAAATTTGTGGGCTGACCGATGCTCGTGCCTGAATGGTCAATGCCTTCGTTGAATCCCTGCTGGATGAGTTTGATGAGACCCGACGGCACGAGATCGTAATTGTCCATCGCTTCGGGGTAATCGCCGATAGCGGTTGGGTCGCCCATCACAACAAAAATATTTCGGATGCCGAGCGCGTGCGCGGCGAGTAAATCTCCCTGCACGCGCAAAAGATTCCGTCCGCGCGTGGGGAAGTGGATCGTCGTCTCGACTCCCACTTTGCGTTGCACCACGTCGCACACCGCCCACGCCGACATTCGCATCCGCGCCATCGGCGAATCGGCGACGTTGATCACATCCGCGCCCGCGTCGGCGAGGAGAGACGCGCCCGCCAGCAGTTTGTGAGTCGAGAGTCCGCGCGGCGGGTCCATTTCTACTGAAATTGCAAATTCGCCGCGTTCCAATTTTTGCGCGAATTGAGTTGGGGGCTCGGTCTCGGAGACTTCCGAAGTCTCGAAGACTTCGGAAGTCTGAATCAACACCGAAGATCGCGCCGAAGAATCCAGCGCCTTCCTCATCGCGGCGACGTGTTGCGGAGTCGTGCCGCAACATCCGCCGACGATCACCGCGCCCGTCTCGCGGAACGACAGCGCGTAATCGCCGAAGTACTCCGCATCGGCGGGATACATGATTCGTCCGCCCACTTGTTCGGGCCAGCCCGCGTTCGGCTTCACCCAAAATTTCCCGTCTGGCACGGCTTGCTTCATCTGCTTCAAGATGCGCAACAGTTGCGCGGGTCCGCCCGAACAGTTGACGCCGATCACATCCGCGCCCGCGTCGCGCAATGTCCGCGCCACTTTCATCGGTTCATCGCCGAGCAAAGTTCTATCATCGCGCGTGAACGTGACCGACGCAACGACGGGCAGATCGCATGTCTCTTTCGCGGCTTTGATGGCTTCGCGGATCTCGTACAGATCGCTGAACGTCTCGATGACGATCGCGTCAACGCCCGCGTCCGCCAGCGCGCGGATCTGCTCCGCAAACGCCTCTCGCGCCTGCTCAGGCTGGACTCGCCCAAACGGAGCGATCCGCACCCCCAGCGGACCGACATCCCCCGCGACCAACACATCCTTGAACGACGCGGCAACGACGCGCTTGGCAAGGTCAACGCTGGCTTTGTTGATCTCTGCGACATCGTCCTGCAATCCGTGCTTGGTGAGTTTGAATCGATTCGCGCCGAACGTGTTGGTGATGATCAACTGCGCGCCCGCCTCGATGTACTCGCGGTGAATCTCCGCCACAGCGGAGGGATTGGTGAGATTGAGTTCATCGAAGCATTTATCGAATCCCACCCCGCGCGTGTGGAGCATGGTTCCCATCGCACCATCGGCGAGGAGGGTCTGGGAGGCTAGGATGTCTAAGAATTTATTTGTCATTGTTATCTCCGTAGAGCAATTTGCCAATTTGCTCTACATGTCATATTTGCAATAAGTCCACTTCCAACTTTTCCAATCGTCTACTAAACCTGCTTTGACTGGATTGTTGATCACATACTTGATAATACGTTCGAGTTCGGCTTCGTCCCGAACATAGTGGTCGTAATTTTCATGTTGCCAAAATGCGCCAGAACGCCCCAAAATTTGATTTGCTTCATAAGCAGTATAACGTTTGAGCGAGTGCATGATTTTCGCAAGTGAAAAGTACGTACCTTCTGGATTCTTGAGCGGCGCGCATACAAGATGCCCATGATTTGGCATGATGGAAAAAGTCTCCAGGTCGTAAACTTTACCATCTCGATAGAGTAAACTTTCCGCAACCAGATCTGCTATCTGTGGATTGGAGAGATATTTTTCGCCATGAGCGAGCATGTCAAGCGCGTCATCCCATTTGCCGAAAAGGCGGCGATGCGCCAAATAGAGTTGTTTTTCTCGTTCCTTGTTGTCGGAAATCCGAGCAATTTTCTTTTCGGTTTCGTCCTTTTCTATTCTTAGTTTCTCAATTATCTCTTTGGGAAGCGAATTTGCTAGTCTGAAAGTAATGAATAGCGTTGCTCCCTCAGGCTGGATATGGGGAAGGTTTCGGCGGTAGTAATTCTTGTAGGAAAATTGACTCACGGGAGGCTCCTGTAGAACAAATTGGCAATTTGTTCTACCGCATTAACTGCTCAACTCTGGTTTCGCCGAGCGTGTAATATTTCGCGTCTTTGTGCGGAACGACGATGGCGGCGGTAGATTCTTCAGGGATGATCTGCCCCGAATCGGAAAGCCCCAGCCCAAGTTCGGATTCGGCGGCGGGGAGCAGTTTGAAGACTTTGAAGTGATCTTCAAGAATTGGGATGGCGGGATAGCCCCACGAGTAGCGTTTGCCTTGTTTCGCGCCGAGTCCCAGCTCGCGGCGGATGTGTTGGTGATGATCAACTGCGTACCCGCTTCGATGTGCTCGCGGTGAATCTCTGCCACCGCAGAAGGATTCGTGAGGTTGAGCTCATCGAAGCATTTATCGAATCCTACTCCGCGCGTGTGGAGCATCGTCCCCATCGCGCCGTTGGCGAGGAGGGTGGTGTTCGAAAGCCTTTCCAGAAAAGTTGGTTGAGTCATGATCTTTTTCCAATCTTGTACTGAATCTTACGAGAAATATCTAATTGCCACAAGAATCCATAATCCAATTACGGCGGCGATGGTTTCAGGCACAGATGAAATAATTGCAAGCAAAGCGCCACCCCATGAATAAAATAGGACGTACGGAGAGAGACACGGCGAAGCCGCCATGGCATATTCAAGTTTCCGTTTTCGCAGTGCGGTTACAAATAATGCAAGACCAACAGGGATAGACATGGGCCATAGACTGGCGTTCCACCACAGATCAGAATAACTAGCCGCTTTAAATGGCCAAAAGCCAAATAAGGCAAAGGAGATGAACAATACGACAGTAAACGGCGCAAAAGTTTTGAAAACTTGTTTCCAACCACCGTGCCGCCATGTTTCAATTAACCAAAACGGAGCTACTGCCAAACCGACTTGTGGTTTGATGGATATGAAAAACAGGCCAATTTGTGGCGGGAGAACAAAGCCAAGAACAGCCAGCCAATCCAGATTTCCGTTCAAGAGGACGTGAAGGACGAGCGGAGATATAAGCAGAAATACAACTGATATCGGTTTTGCTCCCAGTTGATGCGCGACAACAGCATAGGATGCAATGCCAACGAAGATCAGCATAACTCTGCCCACAGTCTCTGGAAGTAGCGCAAATGGGGTTAGCATGAGCAATCCCCATGGGGCATGAACGATTAGCGGGCTGTCATACGGCGAGCGCCCAGATAATAAATTTAGAACAGCAGGACGAAACGCCGTTGTCCAGTCAATGGCAGGTGGCACAAAGGGCGCAAGCACGAAACTTAATCCTAGCGCCACGATAAAACCAATGACAATTCGATGAAAGTTGCTGTTTTTTAAAATACGGCTCATTGTTTCATCAACTGTTCCACCCGCGTTTCTCCGAGCGTGTAATATTTCGCGTCTTTGTGCGGAACGACGATGGCGGCGGTGGATTCTTCGGGGATGATCTGTCCTGAAACGGAAAGCCCCAGCCCAAGTTCCAATTCGGCGGCGGGGAGCAGTTTGAAGACTTTGAAGTGATCTTCAAGAATCGGGATGGCGGGGTAGCCCCACGAGTAGCGTTTGCCTTGCTTTGCGCCGATCCCCAACTCGCGGCGGATGTGATTGTGGATATAGTCTGCGGTCGCTTCGGCGGCTTGGACGGCGAGTCCATGCACGAAGTAGGCTTCGGTGTAATCGTTGGCGGCTTGCAACTCTTCAAATAGAGCGGTGGCGGCTTTGCCGACGGTGACGATTTGTAACGCGACCGTATCCAACTGACCCGATTCGACCGAAGCGAAATAATCCGAAAGCGCGAGGAAATCTCCGTTCGGCTGGCGCGGACAAATCAAACGCGCCGCTTCTTTTTTACCTTGCGCGTCGGCATAGACGATCAATTCCTCGCCGTCGGCTTGACAGGCGAAGTAACCGTACACCGCCTGCGGTTTGAGCCAGCCGCGTTTGGAGCCATCTTTGCTCATCGAGATCAGGCGCGCGTCAAATTCTTTTTTCAACTTATCCCATTCGGCGCCGTGTGTGTTCTTTGCGCCCCACGACAAACGATACAACTCGTTGATGTTGAGATGTTGCATAACCATTTCGAGCGGCATATCTTTGACGATGCGCTGTCCGAGTTTTTCGGGCAAGGGAATCGGCGCGGGGACGACGTTCGAGCGTTGTCCGCTTGGCGCGGCGGTTTCGGTCTGCGCGGCATGGCTCAATTCCATCGCCGATTCTTTGAGCATTTTTTCCACTAGATCGAAACGCTTTTCTTCGTCAATCAGCGCGTCCATTGTGTCCAAGCCTTCAAACGCGTCTTTGCAATAGAAGACGCCTGACTCGTAGAAGTCTCCGCTTTCGGTTTGCAAAATTCTACGCCCGAAGCGGCGATTGATCGCCGCGCCGCCGATCAGCACGGGGATTTGATGCTTGCGCCGATGCAGTTCGTTGACGATGAGCGGCATCTGCTTGGACGTGGACACCAACAAAGCAGACAAGCCAATTGCGGTCGCGTTGTTTTCAATAGCCTTCGTAATGATCGTCTCAGCAGGGACTTGTTTGCCCAAGTCCACGACGGTGTAGCCGTTGTTCGCCAAAATGGTCTTGACCAGATTCTTGCCAATGTCATGCACGTCGCCATAGACGGTGGCAATGACGACCGTTCCCTTTGTGACGCCTTCCATCTTTTCGAGATAATTTTCGAGATGCGCGACGGTCTTCTTCATCACTTCAGCGGATTGAAGCACGAACGGCAGAATCAATTCGCCCGCGCCGAACTTGTCGCCGACTTCTTTCATGGCGGGGAGCAGGACGTTGTTGAGGGTGTGGACGGCTACTTCGTGTTTCGATGGAACTGGCTCCCTTCCCCCTTCGGGGGAAGGGTTGGGGATGAGGGAGGTCGCGGAAGCTTCCTCCAAAGCAATCCAAATTTCGTTCAGAACAGATTCTGTATCTTTTAGAACATCATTATTCCAGAATCTCAGAACTCGAATTCCTTGTTCGTTCAAAATCTTCGTGCGTTCGTCATCATATTTTGCTTGCTTGTCTTCTAGGTGACCACTCCCATCAAGTTCAATCGCCAGCTTTGCTTCATGGCAATAGAAGTCGAGAATATAACTTGCAATTGGATGTTGCCTGCGAAATTTGGCATCATGAATCGCACGATTGCGAAGAAGCTGCCACATTAATTTCTCGGCATCAGTTGCATTTTGACGAAGTTCGCGGATGCGTTCTTTGAGTTCGTCGGGGAGGCGTGGGTTGTACTTGCGCGGCTTGCCCTCACCCTCGCCCTCTCCCGAAGGGAGAGGGGATTCCCTTCCCCCTTCGGGGGAAGGGTTAGGGAGGAGGGAGCGATTGATAATCTCATCAATATCCGCTTCCACGCCGTCTTTGAAGCGGTGGACGATCTTCCAGTGAAGTTTTTGTTCGGAGGTCATGCCTTCGGTGGGGTCGGCGACTGTATTGTCTGAGATTTCTACATTTTCAAAATGTTGAATGAATCTCTGCAAAGCATCTCCACGGCGATTGAAAATTAGATCTTCGCACAGGTCGCGCTCTTCTTGATCAATTTCCGCATACGGCTTGACGTGCGCCGCGTTGACGATCGCCATATCCAAACCAACTTGCACGCAGTGATAGAGCATGACCGAGTTCAAGGCGGGGCGGGCTTGCGCGGCAAACCCAAAGGACAGGTTGCTCACGCCCAGCGAGGTCATCACGCCTGGCAGTTTTTCTTCGATGAGGCGAATGCCTTCGATAGTTTCTTTAGCGGAGTCGATAAATTCCGCGTCGCCTGTTGCGAGCGTGAAGGTCAGATCGTCGAAGACTAAGTCTTCGGCTTTGAGTCCATGCTCGTTGACGGCGATGTCGTAGATGCGTTGCGCCACTTCATATTTATGTTGCGCGGTTTTCGCCATGCCTTTTTCGTCAATCGTGAGACAGATGACGGCGGCGTTATATTTTTTGGCGAGCGCGAAAATTTTATCGGCTTTGGTGCGACCCGCTTCCAGATGCGTGGAGTTGATCAAGCAACGCCCAGGCGCGGTTTGCAAGGCGATCTCCAAAACGTCCACTTCGGTGGAATCAATGACGAGCGGAACGTCCACGCCCATTTGCAATTTCTTGATGACCTTGCGCATCTGTTCGCCTTCGTCGGCGCGTTCGGTGACAGCGACGGAAATATCCAACGCGTGCGCGCCGCCAGCCACTTGATCGCGGGCAATATCTAAAATGCCGTCGTAATCTTCTTCGAGCAGGAGTCGCTTGAACTTGCGCGAACCTTGCGCGTTACAGCGTTCGCCGAGCAGGGTGGGGGCGGGGTCTTGACGCATGGCAATCGCCGACATTGCAGAGGCAAGCTGAGGCGTAGTCTGAAGCGGTTGTCTATCGGGCAATTGGTAATCGGCAAGTTTATCCACCAAAAGTTTGAGATGCGCGGGCGTCGTGCCGCAACATCCGCCAACCACACGCACATGATGCTTCGTCACAAATTCGTACATGTCATTCGCATACGGTTCAGGTTCAAGCGGATATACAGCCTGCCCGTCCACGTTGAGCGGAAGTCCCGCGTTGGGGATGCACGAAACGGGGAGCGTGGAATTTTCGCCGAGGAATCGAATCGGCTCGCGCATGTGTTCGGGTCCTGTGGAGCAGTTGAGACCGATCACGTCAATGCCCATGCCTTCGAGGATCGTCAGCGAGGCGTTGATGTCGGTGCCGAGCAACATGCGTCCCGTCGTGTCGAGCGTGACCTGCGCCTGAATCGGCAAATAGATTTGAGTCTTTTCAAAGGCTTGATGCAGACCCGCGATCGCGGCTTTGACTTCGAGGATGTCTTGCGACGTTTCGATGAGCAGGACATCCACGCCGCCTCGAATCAGACCTTCAGCCTGCTCGGCGAACGCGGCGATCAACTCATCGTATGTGACGTTCGACAGGTCGGGGTCGTTGGTGGAGGGAAGTTTGCCGCTCGGTCCAATCGAGCCAGCGACGAATCTTGGTTGACCTGTTTTCTCGGCGTATTCATTGGCGAGTCGTTTTGCCAATTGCGCCGCCGCCATATTGATTTCAATGATTCTGTCTTGCAAGCTATATTCCACCATCGTCAAACGATTCGAGCGGAAGGTATCCGTTTCAAGAACGTCCACGCCGACTTCAAGAAACGACCGATGGACTTTTTCCACGGCTTCGGGATATGAGATGACGAGGTAATCGTTGCATCCGTTATATTGTTCGCCGCCGAAATGTTCGGCAGTCAGGTTTTGCACTTGCAGGCTCGTTCCCATCGCGCCGTCGAAGACGAGGATTTTCTTCTCGAGGGCGTCGAGGTACGAGCGGTTGGTGTATTTGCGATTAGACATTATTACTCCTAAGATGGTCTTCCCATTTTGACGATGTTAAGCTTCTCAATTCTTCACATAATCCTGTATCCAAAGATTCTGGCAATCCAACACCTAACTCTAACTTAATAATTTCATCAAGAAAATTTTCAATTTCCCTTGTTGTGTTTGGTGAAACATCTTGATACTGATTCGACTCGGAAACCCGCCATAAATATTTGCAAAGCGAACTTCCCATTCTTGCGAGTAAAACGTTTTTAAAAGTTAGCTCATTATGGGCAAAAACAATTTCATCAAAGGCGGTTAATAACCCTCCGAGCAATTCTCGAAAATTGTAACCATGTAAATCCTGTCCCTTAAACCCATGTTGAACTTCTAGTTTGTCGAAGTATTTACCGCAAAGTTTATACGCGACCATAATTTTCCCCATCCTGTAATCGGTGATTTCAAAGCTTGGTTCTTCGCTCATTCCTCCTAGAACTCGAAGAATATTGTCAATCCCATTACATAGATCAAAGTCCAAATTATGATCTGATCTAATTTCCATAATATAAAAGTTACATAGCTGTGAGAAATATCTATGTGCATATTGTTTAGGTATTGATTGATACGTCCAATAAAGTACAGGTTCAATGTTTTGTGTAAACCATAGCGTTGATGTTATTGTCTTTTTGCTCTCTACTTGAATTTGATTTGGGATATCGGATACTGGATGCCATTCAGAATCAAGCCTTCTTTTTGCAAGCCATACATCCCCATTCGTAAATACCACGAACTCGGCTTGGAGAAAATTGGCATAACTTATTCCTTGTTTGAAGGCTTCTTCTTTATTCGTTTCATCCTGTTTTTTGCATTCAAGTACGGCGACAGGGGAATTGTTGTAGTAAAGCACAATGTCGGCAGGAAAATAGTTTCTACCGATTTTACATTGCACTTCGATTTGTATATTATTAATGTTGTATCCATAGGTTGACAATAATTCAAATAAAGCCCATTGACGAACTTTTTCCTCGGGCGTTGTATTTCTCTCAAATAAATACTTTTTAGGATCTATTTCATAAAATGATTTTGGCGGCATACTATTTTCCTTCTATGTTCAAGCTTCCAATCCTTGCGCATCTTCCAGCGCGGGGTGGTTGCGATGGGGTGATTCGGTGGGCTAAAGCCCTGCCTCAGTACGTGGAAGTCCGCTACAGCGGACTAGCCGCAGTTTGCAGATTCCCATTTTCTGCGCATATTAGATTGCCAATACATTGGATGTTGTCGCCGTCTACAATAATTCCGTCGCCATCATTACATCCGAATATTTTGCGCTTTTGGGTAACAGAATATTCGATCAGCTTGGCTTCTGGCGACTCGATTTGGTTTATGTGAGGCAGGAAGGCGAAGTCAACGAAATTTAGCGCGGAAAGGTCGTTTAGATTATGCGATGGTTGCTCTCCGCAAAGGCAAGTCGTTGATATTTCTGGTGTCATCAGGATCGCGCCAGCGCTTACGCCAATCAACACGCCGCCGTTTGCCACATAGTCTCTTAGAAGGGGGATAAATCGTCGTGCGCGAAGCCAGTATAGAAAATTATAAGTGGAGCCTCCCGACAAATGAATTGCATCACAGGCAAGAAGGTCTTCGATCTTTTCAGGATCGTACTCGGTTTCCAATTCAAAATAGACGGACAAGTTGGCGTTCAATGATTTGTAATAAGCCTGTTGCTGTTCGAACCAGGCTCTTTTAGGATCGGCTGAGGAAGGAATATATCCAATCACTGGATGTTGCTTGCCAATTAAATTGAGCAACCGTTCATCCATGGCTGATGACCGTTCAATTTGTTGATCGCTGTAAAAAGCTAATTTACGACTCATTATTTGATCCCTTGCGCATCTTCCAGCGCGGGTGGTTAGACCTCCGAGTTCTTAGAGAACTCGGAGGTCTTGATTATTTCGCGCCTTTCTGCGCCGACGAACTCCCGTCATTCCAAAAAATCTTTTGCGTAATGCCGCTGATCTTCCAAGCGCCAGTCTCTAGCCGCTTCAATTGAAACGTATAAAAACAGTGACTGGCGGATACTTCAACGTCATTGTTGCGCCAGACCATCATCGAAGCGCGGCAGGTCGCGGAGTTTGCATCGGCGAAGTCAATTTCGTAATTGCTCACCAGATGATGCAGTTTCAACGCGTCCAGCGATTCGCGGCGCAGGCGCACATATTCGCTGGCGGTAATCGTCTCAGGCGGCGTGCCGCGCAGGTCGGCATAATCCGTGAAGATGGATTCGGTGAAGCAGGCTTGCAGTCCGTCCCAGTCCTTCAGGTCAAAACTGTTGGCGAAGCGGGCGATCACGGCTTGAATGGCGAGGTGGTCGTCAATGCTTATTCCCATGGATTTACAATCTCCACAGTTGCACCTTCAAAGTCGCCAACGTTGCGCGTGACCAGCGTCATCTTTTTTGCCAGCGCCGACGCGGCGATGAGCGAGTCGATGGCAGGCATGGCCTTGCCAACGGATTCGAGTCGCGCGGTCAATGTGCCCCATGCGATGAGAATGTCTGTGTCGAGAGCGACAACGTTCCCTTCAAAGCGGACGAGTAAATCTTCCTTGAGCCAACTTTGCAAGTCCGTTTTGCGGCGGGATTTTGGTAACTTCTCGATACCTTTGACGATCTCGCCGATGGTGATGACGCTCAAGAACACGTCTTCGGGGTCGAGCAGGTCCACATACCCGACTACTTTTGGATTGGGCTTCTTTGAGACCAGCTCGGAAATTACGCAGGTGTCGAGCAGGGCTTTCATGCTTTGAATCCCTTGCGCGGCAGGCTTTTGTCGCGTTTCAGGTCGAGACCAGCCAGCGGGGAGGCTTGGAAGAACTCGGAAAGTTTGCCCTGCGACTTGCGGAGTTTCTCGTACTCATTGTAAGAGACCACAACGACGGTTTTCTCGCCGTGCCGCGTAATGAGTTGGGGTCCTTGCTTGAGGGCGCGCGCAATCACCTCGCTCAATTTATTTTTCGCATCCTGGATCTGCCAAGCGTCGTTCATCAGAATCTCCTTTCGTGTCTAGTCGGTCTAGATTTTATCACAGACCGATCGCCGCGAAACAAAAACGCCTCTCACAGTGAGAGGCGACACGCGCAGCGCATATCATCTCTCATCTCTCGCATGAACTGTCATGCGCCGAAGTTGGCACCTTCTTCACTGATTACTGATCACTGATCACTAATCACTGCCTGGTTGCCGAAGCGTCAACGGGTCGGTCCCTCAGCTTCTCTGGATGAGCAAGTCCGTAAATTGTTTGCGTTTTATAACACGACGAAGCGGGAATGTCAATTCAATATTCGGTATAATCTTCCCGCCATGCGTTTCGATCAAAAACGTTTCTCGTATCTTCCGCTCGCGATCTTCCTCATCGGCTTGGGCGTCTTTGCTTACCTCGGCATCTACTTCCGCTACTGGGCAGACGACTGGTGTTACAACGCCGACTTCCGCAATTTGGGATTTCTCGAAACCCTGCGCGGATACGTCTACAACGTGACGTACACACCGAGCCGATACTCCGTGACGATCCTCGCGGGACTCTTCTATCCGCTCGGCGTTTTTGGATTGCAGATTCTCCTCCCTCTCTCGCTTCTTCTCTGGACGTGGGGCTTGGTTCGCCTCTTCCTCAACCTCTCCTCCCTTTCGACTTTTCCACTTTCCACTTTCCAAGCGACTTTACTTTCCCTCATCATCGTCTATTTTTCCATCTACCTCGCTCCGCATTTATATCAATCCGTATACTGGAACACTGGATTCTTCACGTACACTTTCCCTCTCGTGTTGTTCCCCTGGGTGTTGACTCTCGTCACGGACCAAAATCCATCCAAAGCAAAATTAATTCTGATCGCCCTACTCTCCCTCCTCGCGGGCGGATTCTCCGAGGCGAGCAATACTGTCATCGTTTCGGCGTTGACGTTGTACACGGTCATTGCCCTCATCGGTTCGCGCTACAAAAAAGTTTGGGGGCAAAAGACTTTTACCCCCGCACTCGTCGCTTTGATATTTGCTTTGATCGCCATGGCGCTCCTCGTCTTCGCCCCAACGACTCAACTCCGCGCCGAGCGATACGGCGAGTCAGCGAGTCTGCTCGAACTGATAACTTTAGTATTCAATTTCACGCGCGAGTTTGTGACTTTATCCCTCAAAGATTATCAACAACTTCTCATCCTCATCCTTGCAGGTTTACTCGGCTTCGTGTTGAACTCCAAAGAAAGAGACATCAACACCCCCAACACACTCGCCCTCGGACTTGGAATCTTCGCCCTCGCAATTCTCCTCGTCGCCGCATCGTTGACCCCCAGCGCCTACATCGAGCGCGGACTCCCCATCCTCCGCACGCAGATCATCCCGCGTCACATCATGGTCTTCGCCTTCGTCGCGCTCGGCTGGATGGGCGGATATTCCCTCCGCCAACTCTACTCGCAGTCTTGGTTGCAGACTACAGCGGCGGTTGCTTTGCTGATCGCGCTTATCTTTCCGATATTTGCTATTTATAATTCCTCAAAATACATTCCCGTGTATAGTCAACGCGCCCAACTGTGGGATGAACGCGAAGCGACCATCCTTTCCGCGCTTGAGAATGGTCAAGACCGCGTCGAAGTCCTCGCCATAGACGGCGCCCCCGTCGGCGGCATCCGCGACTTCGATCCGCCCGACAAAAAAGGATATTGGATCACCCTCTGCGCCGCGGATTATCATCATATTAAATTACAGGTCATCCTCCCATGAATATTGTCGCGCTCGTCCCCATGCGTCATCACAGTCAACGCGTGCCAGGCAAAAATTATCGCCCGCTGGCTGGCAGGCCGCTGTTCCATCACATCATCGAGACTTTGCTCGCCGTGCCGCAGGTCAACCAAATCGTCGTGGATACGGACTCCGCTGAAGTGATAGACGGTTTGAAGGGACATTTCCCCTCCGTGAACATCATCAACCGCCCCGAATCCCTCCGCGCCGACGATGTGCCGATGAACGAGATTTTGATTCACGACACCAGTTTATTCCCCGCCGATTTTTATTTGCAAACCCACAGCACGAATCCCTTGCTGAAACCCGAATCAATTTCAAAAGCCATCCAATTACTACTTACCAATTACCCCAATTACGATTCGTTATTCTCCGTCACCCGCCTCCAAACCCGTCTCTACGATAAAGACGGCAACGCGCTGAATCACAACCCGAAGGAATTGATCCAGACTCAAGACCTGCCTCCCGTCTACGAAGAAAACTCCTGCATCTACATGTTCACCCGCGAGAATCTACTGGCAAAACGTCACCGCATCAGCGATAAGCCGCTCATGTTCGCCATAGACGCCGACGAAGCGTGGGACATTGACGAAGAACTCGATTTCGCCATCTGCGATTTCCTGATGAAGAGAAAATCATCTTCGTGATAAACACCCGATTTATGGGACGCTCAATCTAATCCCGAAGGGATGACATAACCTCATTGACCTTTGACACCCCTTCGGGGTTTGAAATCAATTACGCCGATCATTCTAGAATCATTTGACCCCTTCGGGGTCTAGGATTCTAGAAGACTGGCTGCCAAATAAATCCAATCCCGAAGGGATGATAGGATTGTAGAATTGAATATCAATCCCCTAATCCCGAAGGGATGACATAACTCATTGACCTTTGACACCCCTTCGGGGTTTGAAATCAATTACGCCGATCATTCTATAATCGTTTGACCCCTTCGGGGTCTAGGATTCTAGAAGACTGGCTGCCAAATAAATCCAATCCCGAAGGGATGATAGGATTGT
>NZ_DBNHEF010000044.1:0-7263 GCF_057138825.1 Candidatus Defluviilinea gracilis | reverse complement strand
GTGGCTTCGCGACTACCTCTACATCTCGCTGGGAGGCAACCGCGGCTCGACGCTCGCCACCTACCGCAACCTGCTCCTCACCATGCTCCTCGGGGGGCTCTGGCACGGCGCCAACTGGACGTTCGTCATCTGGGGCGCGCTACATGGCGTCTACATCATTTTGAATCATTGGATCGAACCCCGCTGGACTCAATTGGGCGATTCGGGATTCGCAAAACGATTCTCCTCCCTCCACAACGGTCTCTCGCTTCTTTCCACCTTCGGGCTGGTCTGCTTTGCCTGGATCTTTTTCCGCGCTTCGACTCTCCCCGACGCGCTCTACATCGTCACCCACCTCTTCAGCGGATGGTCAGGCTTCGTACGCCAAACTTCCAGTTTGGCACAAGAGGTCATCCACTCTGGCTTTTGGGTGTTCGTAAACGGGCTTTTTGCATCCTTGAACGACCTCACCGAACTGACACGCTCAGAAATTACGTTATCGGCTCTCGCTCTCATCCTCCTGCTTTACATTGAGACCAAGCAACATCGCGGAGATTTTCTCGCGCAGTTCAATCTCAAACAACCAGCAATCCGCTATATCGGCTACTCGTTATTGATTGTCATCATTCTGGCGTTAGGAACTTTATACACTGGCGTCGAACAAGCCTTCATCTACTTCCAATTCTAAAATGACTGAAAAAAGCGACGTATTGAAATTACTAAAACATGCGGCTCTCGTTGTCGTATTGGTTGTCATTTTAATTTCGGCAATCTTCATCGCCACGCCTCCTGACGACAAGCATCTCTACCAAGCCAGCCTGCTCAAATCGAATCTGCTCCGCACCGTCCCTTCTCCGCGCATCATCATCGTCGGCGGCTCGAACGTCGCTTTCGGCATAGACAGCGAGTTAATGGAACAAGAACTCGGCATCCCCGTCATCAACGACGGCTTGCACGTCGCATTAGGCATCGCGCCACTGAACGAAATAAAACATGATCTTCGAGCAGGCGACATCGTCATTATCAGCCTTGAATACTACAACTTCACCGACGAGGCGTCGTTCTACGGTCAACCCCAATATCTGGCAGACTGGGTTGAGTTCTCGCCAGAGCGGATTTGGTACTTGCACGACCCCTACAAGCAAATGCCGTCCATTTTCACAATGATGCTGGAGCGCAAGGTCAACCGCCAGCTGAATTATTATCTCAACGGCTTCTCCTACGAATCGGGACGCAACTTCTACTCTGGCGACCTCTTTAACGAACACGGCGACTTCATCGGTCATCTCGATGAAAACGGAAACAAACAGTTTGAAATCGCCGACTCGGTCTACCCTATCAACTTGATCGAGAACGCTTATGTGTTTTTAGAGGACTTCAATCAATATGCGTTGTCGAAAGGTGCGACAGTCTACTATGAAGCGCAGGCGCATCGCCAGACGAATTGCGAACGGACGGGAAAGAAAAGCCTCGACAGATTCTTTAATCGTCTAAAAACAAAGACCACGATACCCCTGCTTACAAATCTCGATCAACTCTGCCTGCCTGATGATTATTTTTACGACACGCCGTATCACCTCAACCAGCAGGGGCGCAGGGTTCGGACAGAGCGGTTGATCGACAGTTTGAAAATCGCCCTGGGATTGGAATGAGACTGTCACCATCACCCCGATTCGATATAATCGATCCTACCAAGCCATATCGTCAACACAGCAGAAACATCTGAAAGCCTCAAAGGAGAATACCATGTCAGACTTCAGCAAGATCGACGCCTATCTCGAAAAGAACATGGACAAAAGCATCGCCGAATTGTCCAAACTGGTGGCGCAACCCAGCATCAGCGCACAGGGTGTTGGACTCAAAGAATGCGCGGCGATGGTCGCCGACATGCTCCGCGCGCGCGGTTTTTCAGCGGAGGTCATGGATACCAAGGGCGCGCCGGTGGTGTTCGGCGAGCGGAAGGGCAAGTCGGATAAAACGCTGCTGTTCTACAACCATTACGATGTGCAACCGCCCGAACCGCTGGAACTGTGGGAGACCCCTCCCTTCGAACCTTCCTTGCGGGAGGGAAAACTTTACGGGCGCGGCGTGAGTGACGATAAATCACACATCACCTCCCGGTTGTTCGCCCTTGACGCGCTTCTCGACGCCGACGGTGAACTGCCTTGCAATGTCAAGTTCATTATCGAAGGCGAGGAGGAAACATCGAGCGCGCACTTGCATGATTTTATCCGCGCGAATAAAGAGAAACTCAAAGCCGACGCGTGTATTTGGGAATTCGGCGGCGTGGACCACCGCGAAGTGCCCATGCAATATCTCGGGTTGCGCGGCATCTGTTATGTTGAGTTATCGGTGGAGCGACTCAGCACCGATGTTCACTCCGGGTTGGGCGGCTCGATCTTCGAAAACGCGGCGTGGCGCTTGGTTTGGGCGCTATCCACGCTGAAGGGCCCCGATGAGAAGATTCGCATCCCTGGTTTTTACGACGACGTTCGACAACCCACCCAACGCGACCGCGAAATGATGGACGCGCTCCCGGATGTGGCAGATGAATACAAGCAACGCTACGGCGTGAAAAAATTCATCAAGGGGCTGACGGGCGGAACCGACCTCAAGATGGAAGAAGTCTTCGTGCCAACATGCACCATCTGTGGGTTGACGAGCGGATATCAGGGTCCCGGCGCGAAGACAGTTCTGCCCGCGAAAGCCTCCGCCAAGGTGGACTTCCGCCTCGTGCCCGACCAGAAGCCTGAGGACATCGTAAGGAAACTTCGCGCCCACCTCGACGCGCAGGGGTTTGAGGATGTGCGCATCGACTTTTTAGGCGGCGAGCCGGCCGCGCGGACCGATCCAGACCACCCCTTCGTGCGAACCGTGGTGGAAACATCCGAAGAAATATATGAATTCGCCATGGAGATCGTCCCGATGATCGGCGGCTCCGGTCCGAATTATCCGTTCGTGCATGACCTGGGTTTGCCGGTAGCAACTGCCGGGTTGGGGCATCCCGATACCCGGGCGCATGCGCCAAACGAAAATATTCGGCTGGATCTGTATCTCAAACACGCGCGGCACATGGCGCGGCTCTTGAAAAAATTTGCCGAGTAGGCGAACACGCAAAAAATAGGCGCATCGTCCTAAGGTTGCCAGGAAAGGTTTTATTGAGTCTTCATAGCCTTTGAACCTGTTGCGCCGTAGTTGCACTGCGGCGGCAGTACAACTGCCCGCCAACTTCGTAAGTCCTGGTTATGTTAGAAATATGAATATGACCTAACTCACTCCGCATTGGTGACGTTCTTTTTCTTCTCAAGGCATATAATGAGGTTGGGTGAAAAACCCAGAAACGGAGGCAACATGTTAGTCGGTGAACGAATGTCTCGCCCTGTGATTATGGTCTCGCCGGACGCGCCCATCAATGATGTGCTTGCGATGTTTCGCAAAGAACACATCCGTCGCGCGCCGGTGGTCAAGGATGGAAGGCTGGTTGGCATCGTTTCGCAAACGGACTTGCTGAACGCCTCGCCGTCCCCGGTCACCACGCTGAGCGTGTGGGAGATGAACTATCTACTGAGCAAAGTAACGGTCAGCCGCGTGATGAGCAAAAAGGTGCGCACGGTGAGCGTAAGCACGCCCATCGAAGAAGCCGCCCGCATCATGGCAGACTCGAAGATCGGCGGCTTGCCGGTGATGAACGACGGCAAGTTGGTCGGCATTATCACCGAAACCGATTTGTTCAAAATTTTCCTCGAGATGATGGGCGCGCGCCAGAAAGCCACGCGCATCACCGCGACCATCCCCGACAAGCGCGGCACGCTGGGGAAGCTGACCAAAGCAGTGGCGAACGCGGGAGGAAATATTATCTCGCTCGGCATGTTTGCGGGTCCCGACGCCGATTCCAAAGTGGTCACCTTCAAAGTGATCGGCATGAAGAAAGACGCCATTCGCCGCGAACTGGGGAAGTTTGTGAAAAAGTTTTGGGATATTCGGATCAGTTAATGGGCTGGCGTGACGCAACCCAACCGCAGAGACGCGGAAATGCTGAGGATCGCCTGAGAGGCTTCCAACAGGTCCCCCACTCCGCGCCAAAAACGCGCTGAAAACAACAAACCGGCTCAACGCCGGTTTGTTCTTCTTGCGGGAGAGTTTCCCTTCAATTCTGCCACCTCGCGCGGATCAAGCGCGCGCCATTGTCCGGGTTTGAGATTTCCGAGCCGCAGTTCGCCAATGCGGATGCGTAAAATTTTCACCACCGGCAAGCCCAACTGCTTGCAGGTTTCGCGGATCTGCCGCTTTCTGCCCTCGCCCATCACCACGCGCACCCACGCGCCTTTTCCTTGACCGGTCTCATAGCGGGCGTTGACCGGCTGGGTCTTGTATCCATCTTCGAGAATGACGCCTCGCTTCCACGCTTCGAGTTGTTTCTCGTCCGGACGCCGCGCCAACAGGACGCGGTATTCTTTCTCGTGTCCAAAACGCGGGTGTGTGAGGCGGTTGGTTAGGTCGCCATCGTTGGTCATCAACACGAGACCTTCGCTTTCAAAATCCAACCTGCCGACAGGGTAGAGATGTCCTGGCGCATCCACCAATTCGCGCACGGTCTTCCGATCGTCTTCCCTCTCCTTTTCCACTGTGGATAGCACATTGCGCGGCTTGTACAAAGCGATGTACGTTAATCGCTCGGCGGCGGCGATGGGTTTTCCATCGACGGTAATCCTGTCCACAGCCGAATCAGCCTTCCCGCCGAGAGAAGCGATCTGTCCGTTGACGCGGACACGTCCCGCGGTGATGAAGTCCTCGCAGGCGCGGCGCGATCCGTATCCAGCCTGCGCTAATATTTTTTGAAGGCGTTCCTGCATGTTAGTTTTATCCTGATATTTGGAATATAATTTCGACATTATATCAGTCGGCTGTGAAAGGATATCCCATGAAAAACAACCCGCGCATAATCTGTCTGCTTTTGCTTGTGTCCGTTATAGCGGCTTGCGCAAGCCGTTCGGCAACCCCCGCGCCCGCCACCAGCGCGCCGACGAGCGTGTTATCGACAACCATTTGGGATGAATTGCTGTTAGCCACGCCGTACCCGCACGCATTTCCATTGCCCGAGGCGACCGTGTCTGATCTGGATGGCGCTTTTGCCAAGTTAGACGAATCGCCGCCGCAATTCTGGACGTGCTACCGTTGCGCGGATTATCGCCCCGCCGGCGGGATCTGGCGTCTGCAATTCGACAAAGGCACGATGCGAATCTTTTACCAGATCACGAATTGGACAAGCATCGCATCATTTACTGTGGAGGGCGACCGCGTAAAACTGTTCAACGACCCCCTCTGTCCGCAGGATGTCGGCGAATATCAATGGAGGGTTGAAAACGGGGAATTAAATTTCTCAGTCGTTGAAGACGGTTGCGCTTTCGACCTGAGAAAGGAAAACCTGACGAAGCAACCGTGGAAATCTTGCGGCGTCGGCAATGAAGTGGCAGGCTGTTCCGACTCGACAATTCCGCCGAATGAAATTGCCGCCAACCTGCCCGTCAGCGTGACCATCCTGCCGGGAGATAGTCATTACTTTGATGTTCGCCCCGATGTGTTTGTGGCGGCGAACGATCAAAATGTCGCCTCGCCGGAAGGGATTCAACTGCGGTATCACGAAAATAGCATCCCTTATGGCACGCATCGCGTGTTGTGGTGGAAAGGCGATTGGTTGGAAGCGACAACAGAACTTCCATTCACCTCGATTGGCGTGCAGTTTTGGGGGTCGGGGTATCTTGGCTCGGCGCGCGTGTTATTCGATGGCGTGGAAGTGTGGCGCGGTTCGACCGTCTCGCTTGGCAAGTCGCTGGCATACTTTGGAGGCTACATCGAAATCACCGGGTTCAAGCCGGGTGAGCACACCATCCGCGTGGAAAACCTGGGGATCGATTACCGCCCGGTCAAGGTCTATGCGTTTGGGTTCAGCAACCAGCCGGCGCATAAATAGGTCGGTGTCGAATTTCTTACAAGGAGCCCGCATGTACACGACTGACATGAACGAAGGCATTCATGCCGAAACTGTGACAATGCTCGGCGCGAACGGAGACCGCATCAACGCGTTTCTGGCGCGTCCGCTCGGTGACGGGAAATTTCCCGCGATGGTGCTGGCGCATCACATGCCGGGCTGGGACTTGTTGTATCGCGAGTTCACGTACAAGTTCGCGCATCACAGGTATGTGACCATTTCGCCGAATCTGTACTTCCGCGCGGGGCATGGGACGCCCGAAGACGTGGCGGCAAAAGTACGAGCGGAGGGAGGCGTGTCGGACGAGTCGGTAGTCGGCGATCTGGCGGGCGCGGCAAAATATCTCAACACGTTGCCATACGTCAACGGCAGGATCGGAATCTTCGGCACGTGTTCAGGCGGACGTCATGCGTATCTCGCGGCATGCCGCACAACGGAGTTCAACGCCGCCATTGATTGTTGGGGCGGACGGGTCGTGATGACTCCCGATCAGTTGAACGAGAAGACGCCGGTCTCGCCGCTGGCTCTCACCAAGGACTTGTCGTGTCCGCTGCTCGGCATTTTCGGCAATGACGACACCTCGCCTTCACCGGAGCAAGTCAACCAGCATGAGGCTGAATTGAAGAAGCAGGACAAGACGTATGAATTCCATCGCTACGACGGCGCGGGTCACGGATTCTTTTATTACACCCGCCCCGCCTATCGTCAAGCCCAAGCCATGGATGGCTGGGAGAAAGTTTTTGCGTTTTGTGAAAAGCATCTTTCATGAAAAACCCGGTGGTTGAGTAGCCCGAGGCGACAGCCGAGGGCGTATCGAAACCACAGGTACGCATACAAACCTTTGTAGCAAAAATTGCTTTACGGACTGGTGGTTTCGATACGTCCCGCGATGCTTCGTCTTCGTGGCGCGAACACCACGCGCCACTCCGCTCAGCACGCGCGGGGCTACTCAACCACCGAATATGAATGGACAAAGAGTTCACCATGTGCACCATGATCGTCGAAAAAGTGAAGATTGACGGAAGCGGCAAAGGCGCGAGCGGATGGTTCACGCTCAACGGAGCCAACGTCTCATACGACCATCCCTTCAATGCGCCGATGGAACACGCGCTGAACATTGACTTCGTGAACGAATCCAAAGGACCCTCCGCCCGCGTGGCAGTGGAGTTGAGCGAGTTCGCGGCGCGGGAGTTGGCGAGGACAATTCTGGAGGTGTTGAATCAGGCAGAGGCGGGCGGGCATTTGGAAGAAGCAAGAAAATAATTGAAAGTGGATGTACAATCGACGCAGACGCG
>NZ_DBNHEF010000043.1:0-2054 GCF_057138825.1 Candidatus Defluviilinea gracilis | reverse complement strand
TTTTCCATATCTAGATTGAATCCAACGGAGGAAACATCCATCACCTGACCAATATCCCCCCGCGCAATGTCGGCGTTCAACTGCAACGCCTCGTCCGCGCTCATTTGCACTAAAGACATGCGCCTCTCGATTTCCGCCTTAACGTTAGGTTTTGCTAGGAACTCAGCCGCGCTGGAACGCGCCGCATCATAACTTGATTTCGGATGAACCTCCATCCATGCCCGCGTGCCGTTGAAATGTAAAAAGTAGTTATTCAATACCGCTTTTTCTTTTATTTTCAGCGGCTTATCTTCCTCGTTTATCTTACTCATACTCTCCCATGCTCCAACTTGTGATGATAGCGACACAACAGGCGCACATCGCGCGGCGACTCGCGCCACAATCTATAACTGACATGATGCACGTCCAAATGTCGCCCATACTCGCGGCAGTCCATCGCTTGACAATGCCATTTCCGCGCCGCGCCGACGCGCTCACGGAACGAACGCCAGTGCGCGGAGTACAAATAAAAATTCTGATACCAATACCGATGCGGCAGGACGAGCGATAATAACCACACGAGGACATTGTTCATGCCGCCATTGTACCACCGTCTAGGCAGGTGCGGAGTTGACTACGGAGCGGGACACGCGCATTACAATTTCGTTACAGCGCGTTTGCCGCGTCTTTCGGCTCTTGACAGAATAGTACAACTGTACTAAAATTCAGGCAATCAAACAAGGAGCAAAAAACCATGACCACACTCTCTCAAGGCTGGACACCCACCACCCCCAAGCACGAACAGATCGCCAACGGGATCGCCGCTTGCAAGGCGTTTCTCGAACGCGACCCCGATAATGTCTATTGGCAGAACAGACTCGAGGCGTATGAGCAACAGCGCATCCTCGACAACCTCACACCCGAGGCGCATGAGGAGTACTTGCGCGAAGCAATCTCGCGGGTCGCGGACGAACTGGACTGGCGCGACGAAATGTCCACACGCGAGAGCGTCCGCCCGTTCTGAATCCACAGCACAGGAGTATACAGGCTGTTCCGTGCCTAGCCAGCACAACCCGCCGCCCGTCGGTTACGGGCAGACAAATCACTCCGCGAAAAGAAAAGCGGACAAAAAAGGAACTATAACAATGTCAGACGAAACAAACAACACAGGGGCATGGGTTATCACAGACGTATTCAGCAAGCACGGCATCCGCATCACCCTCAAAGCCAGCGGACAGAACGTCGCCGCCGCCGTTGACGATCTCTATAACGGCATCAAGCACGGCGTCGAGACCTACGGCTGGGCAATCGAGCAAGTCAACGCGCCAAGACCGGCGACTGCCGCTCCGCAAGATTCACCGAAGCCAACGCAATCCACCGAGACCGCAGATACAGGCATGAATACGCTGGAGGTTGTGCGCGTGGAAGTCACGCCGAAGCCGGACGGAAAGGCGGAATTGAAACTCTACAGTGAGGGTCATAAATACCCCGACCTGTATCACAACGGCACGATCAAACAACTGCTTGCCGCCCTGTCCGTTTCTGGTTATGGATGGACAGAGGAGATGCTCAAAACATCACAGTCATTCGACCTGCGTTTTTTCGCTGATTGGCGCAATAGCGAAAAACTCAACCAGAACGGGAAGCCGTACAAGAACATCGTCGGCTACCGAGCGATTGACGCGACAGCCTAACCTTTATCCACGCGCCCGCCCTGCTTATCACAGGGCGGGCAGAATAGGAATCACACATGACCAAACTCATTCAAACCCTCCGCAACTGGTTCAAGAAACGCTTCGGTCGCGCATGGACTGCCGAGGAAATCCTCCGCCGTGAAGGATAACCACATGCTCGAACACTACCTCGCCGTCCATGCCTACATCGCGCAGTGCAACAAACAGTTGCGCTCCCCGTCCCTGCGCGAGATCGGGCGCATGTTTCCGTCGCCGCGCACGGGCAAGCCCCGTGTCCCGTCGCTGGTCGCGCATTGGCTGAACCGAATGACCGCGCTCGGATTGATCGAGCGCAATGGAAACAGTTATCGCGCCCTGCGCGTCCCTGCAAAATTGCGGAAA
>NZ_DBNHEF010000042.1:0-45407 GCF_057138825.1 Candidatus Defluviilinea gracilis | reverse complement strand
CGGCAGCAGACTCAACTGCTCCATTGCGTACGGCTTGAAGGTGAGGTTTCGGTTGTTCATCTCCCTATTGTATTAAACTTTTCCCCAACTGAGGAGGGGCTGTCCTCCCCTTTTTAGACAGCCCCTGTTCGTCGAAGAGGATGGGGTTATTTCGCGGCGCGGGGCCAGACCGCAAATTCCAGCGTGACGCGTTGGAAGTAACTATTTTGGGGCATCGAGCCCATTCCGTATTCCAAATCCACCACGGTGGCGAGGAGTTGCAGATTGGCGGTCTCCAACAGGATTTGTTCCCTCGGCTGAAGCAAGACCAACTCTCCCTTGGCTTCGAGCCGGTCGCGAATCTCCGGGTTGTTGAAGGCATGGTCAGACATCAGCACTTTGGTGGCGGTTTTGATATCGTTTTCCTCGAAGAGCCAGATTTCCAGCGCGGTGACCTTCTTCGGCTCGCCGACGCCGATCTTTTCACAAATGCCAACACCGAACTCGCCGAGGTACTTCCCCGCCTGCGTGTCGATGCTGAACGATTCATCGTACAGGTCGTAACCGTACACATACGTTGTTAGGGATTGCGTGATCGGGGGCTCAAGGCCATGTTGCTGATAATCGGTGCGCTCGATGCTCTTGTTGAGTTTGGTCGCTTCCATCGCCGGGGTGACCGTGCCGCTCCCTTTGCGGAACAAACGGAACAGATAGAATGCGGCAACCGCCAGGAGGATAGCAACCACCGCGATCGCTCCGTACAGGACGAACCGACCTATGCCGGAAGACACCGAACCAGAAGATGGGACCTCCGCGCCAGGCGTTTGGGGGTTTTGAATAGGCGCGCCTTTCACCGCCTGCACCAGCACCCCAAACTCTTGCACTTCCTGTGAGGTCAGGTTCCCCGGATCAGATTGCAAGCTGATATACGCGGGAGCGGCGGAGGCGCCGAGGCTGTCCCAACGGCGCATGGCGGCGTCCACATCGCCGGTCTTGTTATAGGAATCGATGGTCATCCGCAGGAAGTCTTGTTGCAAATCAAAGCGCATCACGTCCGGCGTGGTATCCACCACTTCAACGGGCCAAATTCCCCACGCGAACGTAATCCCAAGCGCCAAACCTAAAAGCACTCCGAGGATGAATACGATCCGATTATTCTTTAGAAGGTTTTTCACGATCGCGATTATCGCTTCCATAGCCTTTTCCTTTTTTCGCAGGTTTCGCTAATTATATACCATCCCACATTCAATACAACACCTGAATTACCTACCATGTCGCCCTGAGGGAGCGTTCTTCAGCGACCGAAGAGTCTCGATCGCAATAACAGAGATGCTTCGGGGCGCGAGGTGTCCCTCAGCATGACATGCCGTTATTGACTTACTTCCTCTCCATCAAATACAACACCCGTTCCGATTCGCGGATCTCAACCGCCTCTCGAATTGCGAAACGTTCAACAAATGCCGCTTCAAATCCCTCGCGTGTGTACGAGGGGAAAATATCTTTCCGCGAGGCGAGTAGTTTCTGCACTTGGCTATCTTGCTTCGGGACGAACTCGATCACCAGCCATTTTGTGGTTTCGGCAAAAAAGTCCGCGAGTTGAGGTAGCGGCACATTGTTTGAAATCGCGAGATGATGAATGACCGCCAGAGCCAGCGCCAGATCGGCGGGACCTCGCCCACCGAACGAATCGCGCTCACGGTTCGCCCAGCCGATGGCGGGACTCGGATTCGTCAGGTCTAATAATAGCGGCAAAAGATTCTCAGTTTTATCGTGCTTCATCTGCCGATAATTTTGTTCGACGGCGGCGGGATCAATATCGAACGAAACAACGAACGCGCTGTTCGCGCCAGCCACGCGGCTGAACTCGCCGTTGTTCGCGCCCAAGTCCCAGGTGAGCGCGGGCTTGAGTCGCGCCGACCATTCGCCCACGAGTTGCTTTTTGTGTTCAAACGCCGCGTCGGAATAATTGGTGATGTCGTAATAATTTCCCCATTCGGTGCCGCGCGGAGTCCAATCGAGTTTTTGAATCGTAGACTCGAGACTCTCGATCAAACCTGTCATCGCTTGTCGGCTCATCGAACCTCCACGCGACTTGACTTCCTCACCCGCATATTTTTTCTGCGCGCCCGCGTGAACGTGAATATGCGTAAGCAAACCAAAATTAAATCTTGTCTTCGTTGGGAGCAATTCGCTCGCAAGGTCAAGCGGCACGCCGTCAATGTAGGCGCGCAAAAGTTGACTCAAGCGCACGTCGCGCAATGCCATCAACGCCAGCGGCGCGAGAAAATGTTGGCAGAATTGTTTATATGCCACCCACGGCTGTCCCTCTTCATACACTTCAAACGACAACGTGTCGATCAACGTCGCTTTGCCGCGCACGAATTGCATGTTGTACGCGCTCGCGTCTTTCAACGACATGTCCGCTTTCAACGCGCGCTTTTGGATGGTCAACGTCGCCAGCGCGGCAGACTTCAACTGCCCGAACGACCATTCATACGGATACGAAATGAACGGCACGCGCTCAGGCTGGATGACTTTAAATGCTACATCCCCTTTAGGGGACGCTTCGCTCTCAGGGGCAACCTGATTCGCTTCGACATGCGGAATCAAAAACCCAGCCTTCACCAGCCTCTCGTACAACCCCGACTCCATCAAACGCGAATAATCGCGCTCGTAAGCGCGATTAATCTGTCGGTACAGGACTCCGCCTCGAGAAAACAAAAACCCGCTGGGGTCCCGAAAAGAAGCGGGTAGTCCTCCGCTATTCGTTTTCTGATTCGTCATCGTCTTCGGTCGGCTTCGGTTTGACTCCGAACCATCCTTTGATCTTGCTCCACGAGGCGCGGAATGCGACCCCTAAACCAAGCAGTGCGGCGATGGCGAGTTGAATCAAAAAACTGCCAGAGCCAGGATCGAGATATGGAAGAGGCGCAAAGTGCATGGTGACTCCTATTCAACTGTTTCGGGAATAATCGTTTCGAGCAGGAAAGTTTCCTGACAGTTCGTGCATTGCGCTTCGCGTTTGTTGGCGTACACAAGCAAGCCGTTGCATTTTGGGCAGGGCTGTTTGAGCGGGCGCTTCCACGAGGTGAAATCGCAATTCGGATAATTCGCGCATCCGTAGAACGTGCGCCCTTTGCGCGTTTTCTTTTCGACGATGTCGCCGCCGTCTTTGGGGCATTGCACGCCGATCTTGACGAGCCACGGTTCGGTGTAACGGCAATTGGGGAAGTTCGCGCACGAAATAAATTTGCCGAAGCGACCATAACGGATGACGAGATCGCCGCCGTCGGTGGGACAGATGCGCCCGATCTTTTCTGGCGCGCTTTTTGTGACGGGCATTTCTGCCTGCGCTTTTTTCAAGTCTTCCGCGAACGGATGATAGAACTCGTGCATCACTTCCGTCCACTCGGCTTGACCGTTCGAGATCATGTCGAGGTCTTCTTCCATACGCGCGGTGAATTTCAGGTCAACGATGTCGGGGAAGTATTCCACCATCAAATCATTGACTTGGATTCCGATCTCCGTCGGCACGAGTCGTTTTTCTTCGCGCAAGACGTATCCGCGCGCTTGGATCGTGGAGATCGTCGGCGCGTATGTGGACGGGCGACCAATGCCATCTTCTTCGAGCGCTTGCACAAGCGACGCTTCCGAATAACGCGGCGGCGGTTGTGTGAAATGTTGTTCGGGGATGAGGCGAATCAATTCCTGCTTTTGTCCCTCGGCAATGCCCGCAGGGATTTTGACATTCTCTTCCTCATCTTCTTCCGATTTTTTATCTTCGTTCTTGGCTTCTTCATACACGACCAAAAAGCCCGCGAACTTCACCGCAGAACCAGAGGCGCGCAATAAATATTCGTGCGCGCTTGTTTTGCCTGTCACTTCTACTTGTAGCGTGTCGTATACCGCCGCTTCCATCTGCGAAGCGACAAAGCGTTGCCAGATCAAACGATACAACTTGAACATGGCAGGCTCGAGAAATTCTTTCACCGATTCAGGTTCGCGCATCACCGAGGTTGGGCGAATCGCTTCGTGCGCTTCTTGCGCGTTGGCGGAGCGTTTTGTATATTGCGGCGGTTCGTCAGGCAAAAAGTCTGCGCCGTATTTTCCCGTCACATATTGCCGCGCTTCCTGTTGCGCGAGAGCGGAAACGTTGGTCGAGTCGGTTCGCATGTAGGTGATGAGACCCGTCGTGCCGCCGTTGCCCACGTCCTGCCCTTCATATAATCCCTGCGCCAGCGCCATCGTGCGTTTGGCGGTGAAGCCGAGTTTGCGCGAAGCCTCCTGTTGCAGGGTCGAAGTCGTAAACGGCGCGGCAGGCTTACGTCGGCGTTCGCCGCGCTTGACCTTCGTCACCGTGTACGCGGCAGTCTCCATATCCACAAGGATCGGCTTGACCGTTTCTTCGTTGGGCAGTTCGGGATCGGCATCGTCTATCTTCGCCAGCTTCGCAAGAAAATTGGATTTCAATCCCTCGGGCTGGAACTCGCCATGGATGGACCAATACTCGACTGGCACGAACGCTTCGATCTCACGTTCTCTCTCGACGATCAGCCTGAGCGCCACCGATTGAACGCGTCCCGCCGACAGGCGTCCGCGCACCTTCTCCCAGAGGATCGGGCTGATGCTGTAGCCGACCAAACGATCGAGCACGCGTCGCGCTTGCTGGGCATTCACCAAATCCATGTTGATGTCGCGCGGATGCGAGAACGCTTCTTTGATGGCGGGTTCGGTGATCTCGTGAAAGACGACGCGCTTCGTGCGCGCAGGTTCGATCTCTGCCGACTCGAGCAAATGCCACGAAATCGATTCGCCTTCGCGGTCGGGATCGGTTGCGAGATAAATCTCTTCGGCTTTTTGCGCCAACTTCTTGAGTTCTTTGACGACTTCTTTTTTCTCGTTTGGCACGCGATACTTCGGCGTGAAGCCGTTGTCCACATCCACCGATAACTGCGACTTCAACAAATCACGCACATGCCCCACCGATGCGCGGACTGTGTATCCCTTGCCGAGAAAACGACCGACGGTCTTCGCCTTCGCGGGCGATTCGACGATGACGAGTTTGCCGTCGCGCTTTTCCACCTTTGCCACCTTCTCAGGCTTCGGCGGCGGGACGAGTCCCGCGTGCGCGTCGGTCTTTCCCATGCGATATAGTTTTGTTCCACACACTGAGCAAGTGCCAATCGTGACAGGAGACGCCTTCGCGTTGAAACCCGCGACAGGGTCTTTCATCTCACGTTTGGTCTTGCATTTCATACAATAGGCTTCCATAAATTACCTTTACACCGTCATTGCGAGGGCGGTGTTCTTCCGCCCGAAGCAATCTCCAACACGTTGACGGAGATCGCTTCGTCGGGCTACGCCCTCCTCGCAATGACGAGTTACAAAAATTTCTCCTGTTTCGCTTTCTTCAACTTTTCCACAACATCGCGCACGCGCTGGGCTTGATCCGCTTTGCAGACCAACAGCACGTCGCCCGAATCTACCACAATCACGTTATCCATACCAATAGTGACCATCAAGCGTCCGTTATTTGCGCTGTAGACGAGCGTGTGATGCGAATCGATTTCGATATGCTCGGTATTGACCGCGACATTTCCATTCGCGTCTGGCATCAACACTTCGAACAACGAATCCCACGCGCCCACGTCGCTCCAACCGAGTCCGCCCGCGGGAAGGACTGCAACTTTCTCCGCGTGTTCCATGATCCCGTAATCAATCGTCTGGCTTTTCAGCCCCGACCAATGCTCTTGTATCACAGCCTCGCGTTTTGGAGTATCCCACGCGGACGAAATTTCGCTAACAACTTTGAAGAGTTCGGGCATTTGACGTTCAACTTCGGCGAGAATCACGTTTGTTTTCCAAACGAACATGCCGCTGTTCCATGAATGGTCGCCGCTTTGAAGCAACTGTTGCGCGGTGACTTCATCGGGCTTCTCTTTGAATCGCTTCACTGTGTAGACAGGATATTTGTATTCGTCAGGCAATGGCTCGCCTTGTTGAATATACCCATATCCAGTGGATGGAAACGTCGGTGTGATTCCCAGCGTGACGAGATACTCTTTTTCCGCCACATCGAATGCAGAAGCGATGAGGTACTTGAACAGATCCTTGTTGCGGATGTGATGGTCCGCTGTTTGGATCGTCATCATCGCTTGCGGATCGCGCTTTTGCAAAACCGCCGCCGCCAATGCTACCACAGACGCCGTCCCGCGCGGCGCAGGCTCGATCAAATAGTTCTCTTTGGGGATGGCAGGGACTTGTTCCTGCATCACACGCGCTTGCTCTGCAACGGTGACGATCAAGATTCGTTCAGGCGGAAACAACGCCTCCAGCCGCGCAACCGTGCTTTGAAAAAGAGTCTCTTTGCCGAGCAAAGGCAATAATTGTTTCGGCGTTTCTTTGCGTGAGAGAGGCCACAGACGAGTCCCCCCGCCTCCAGCCATGATGACAGCGTATGTGTGTGGATTCATTAGCAAATATTTTGATCCCAGAGTAATTCGGTGGTTGAGTAGTCCCGCGATGCTCGTCGCGGGACGTATCGAAACCACCACGTCGTAAAGCAATTCTTGTTACAAAATTCCTCTTGAACATCGTTGGTTTCGATACGGGTCTCGCTATCGCTCGCCCCTACTCAACCAACGGAGCACTTATGTTTTATATTCCGATTGTACCTCACGCACTGCGACGTAATTCATACCACCGACCTGCCTTACCATTCCTTTCAATTCCATAAGCGCCAGAGACGCGGACACTTTCTCGATGGGCAACTCGGATTGATTGCGGATCTCGTCAATCTGCATCGGCTCGTTCGTCAACACAGTTAATAGTTTTGCTTCGATTGCATCAGAGGGCATGATCTTACGTGCGGCTTTGTGTTCACCGACGCGCGTGATGTCTAATGCTTGCATCAAATCGTTGACGCTCAACAGCGGAAGCGCGCCGTTTTGGATCAATTTATTCGTGCCTTTGCTTTGCGGCGCAAGGATACTCCCAGGGACGGCGAAGACTTCACGTCCCTGCTCGGCGGCAAACTCGGCGGTGATCAATGCGCCGCTTGTCTCGCCCGCCTCTACGACAACGACTGCAAGCGACAAGCCCGAAATGATTCGGTTACGCGGCGGGAAGTTCGACGCGTCGGGCGGCGTGCCTGGCGCGTAATCGCTGATGATTGCGCCGCGCTCCATCATTTGTTCCGCGAGCGCGCGATGTTCAGGCGGATAGATCTTGTCCACACCCGAACCCAACACGCCAATTGTTCGTCCGCCCGCCTTCAACGTGGATTGATGCGCGACCGCGTCCACGCCGCGCGCCAGTCCGCTGATGACGGTCATGCCGTTCGCCGCGAGAAAAGCGGACAACTCTTCGGTGATCTGTCGTCCATACGGAGTCACTCGCCGCGTGCCGACGATGGCAACTGCGAATAGATCATCAGGCAGATATTCACCGCGGATGTACAACACAGGCGGAGGCTGGTCAATTTCTTTCAGTCGCTGCGGATACGCTTCATCCTGCCATGTCAGGATTTTGATTCCTTGCTTTTCGATTTTGTCCCAGACTTTATCAAGGTCGACATTTTCGCGCGCTTGCACCACGCGCTCGATCACCTTCAACCCCAAGCCTGCCTCAGCCAATTCGTTCGGCGCGGCTCCCCACGCGGACTCCAAGTCGCCGAAGTACGCGACCAGTCCCTGCATGCGGACTGCGCCGATGCCTTTGATCAAGTTGAAGCCGACCCAGAATTTTTTGTCGTCCATAAATTTGATTCTAACTCGGTGGTTGAGTAGTCCCGCGTGCTTTTCGCGGGGCGTATCGAAACCACAGGTACGCATACAATTTTTTGTAACAAGAGTTGCTTTACGGCATGGTGGTCTCGATACAGGCTCCGCCCTACTCGACCACCGTATCGTTTCCCCCGCAGTTTAACTGCGGGGGAACAAACTACTCGACCACCGTTATAAACCATCCAACAGATGAACCCTCACCAAACGGCGGGCAGGCTGAAGGTCCAGAATGACCGAGGGAATCGCGGGGAGGAGAATCTCCTTGCCTGAGTCATCCCGCACTACATAGACATCGTTCGCGCCTGTCTCCAGAATCTCGACCAACTCGCCAAGCGGATTGTCGTTTTCATCCACAACTTTGAATCCGATCATTTCGTGCTGATAGATCGTGCCCGCTGGCAGTGGAGGCGCATCCGCTTTTTTGACGAAGACCCATTGATTGCGAAACATCCCCGCGTCTTCGGGCGTTTCAACATTTTTGAATTTCACAAGCAGACCCGATTGATGCGGGCGCGCGCTGGCAAGAGTGACGGGCTTGTGTTCGTCGCCGACAAAAAGTTTTCGCCCGCTCTTCATGCGTTCGGGGAAATCCGTGTGCAAGTCCATGATGATCTCGCCGTGCAACCCATGCGGACGCCGTAAAAATCCCACGCTCAAATAAAGCGGCTCGCCTTTCGGCGAGCCTGTGACTTTTTCTTTTGCCATTATTCTGGCTCGACCACATCGAGCGTGGCTTGCTTGCCTTCGCGCTCCGCCGCCACTCGCAACAACGCGCGGATGGAGTTGGCGACCTTGCCGCCTTTGCCGATGACGCGCCCCATGTCGTCTTTCGACACGCTCAACTCGATGCGCGCGCGCGAACCGCCTCCCGATTGAGTCACGTGCACTTCCTCAGGATGATCCACTAACGACTTTGCGATGTACTCGATTAATTCTTTCATCGTATTGCGCTCTTTACGAAGTACACAATACGCAGTATTTCTTACTTCGTACCGCGTATTGCGTAATCAATAAATTTACTTCTTCACTTCTTTGCGTTTGGCTTCCGCCTCGTCCGCTTCTTTGACGAGCGTTTCAACTGCCTCGCCCTTCTTGAAGCGTTCCCAGCGGTCGAGCGTGCCAGAGGCTTTGAACACCTGCGCCACCGACTCGGTCGGCAACGCGCCGTTCTTCATCCAGTGATACACGCGGTCTTCTTTTAAATGGACTGTTGCAGGTTGGGTGCGGGGATTATAAAAGCCCAGAATTTCCAGAAACTTGCCATCACGAGGGGACTCTTTGTCCGCGGCGACGACGCGATAGGTGGGCTGACCCTTCAAACCGATACGACGTAAACGTAAACGAACCATCTTGCTTTTCTCCTATAAATTTTTGTGCATCCGCTGGCGTTAGAGAACGCCAACTACGCGACACATTTTGATTTACGTTTCAGGCAGGCATAGAGAGGTGTGTGTGAAAGGAACACATGCGGGCTGAAATCGCAGTCGCCATTTTACCAGACTTTCTCCCCGCTCATTTGCCTATCTTCTGCCAGCCGTTTTCCGCCTCGCAGGCTTGGAAGTTCGATAGCCCGCGTTCTTCTCGCCGACTTGCTTCTCAGGCACAAGCGAGATCAACGTTCGCAAGGCGCGGTTTACGCTCTCCGAATCAGGGAACCGCGCCGCGACATCGGCGTCAAGCAAAATCACCTTTTGCAGAGAATCAAAACTCTGCCTGGTGATCGTGCCGTCTGCATGACGGACATGAACCGAGTGAGCCTGCTTCGGTCCAAGATAATATTTGCCTCGCGCGCCCTTCTGCCCCTTGAAATCATATTCAGGGAGCATGTCGTCATCAAAAGTTTTAGATGTGTTATTCGCCTTCTTCATATAAATTTCTTTCAAGTTGAGTCGCCTTGCGACAACTGATCATTCGGATGAACACGCCTTCGGATGTCTCTTCTCTTTCCAAATGGACAACCAGCAAAAGTCTTTCGTTGAACGATGTGCCTATGCTGATCAACCGCTCTTCATGACGCGAATGAGACTCATCGTCAAACGTAATAATGAACGGGTCGTAAAAAATTGTCTTGCCTTCGTCGAAACTCACTTTATGTTTCGCCAGATTACTGCGCGCTTTATTGTCGTCCCACTGAAAAATATACTTCATGTCCAAATTATACCCCTCAGGTTTACAGAATCGGTAACGTGAACGAAATCCTCGTCCCCTGCCCCATTTCGGATTCCGCCCAAATCTTGCCGCCGTGCGCCTCAACCAGATATTTCGCAATGGACAGCCCCAGCCCCATCCCACCCGAATCGCTGGATTTGTAGAATCGGTCGAAGATACGACTCAGATCGTCGGCTTGGATTCCCTCCCCGCTATCTTGGACGAAGACCGTCACGCTTCGAATCTCAGGGACAGCTGATTCAGTCACCCCAACCTTTATCTCCCCTCTGCTTGGGGTATATCTCACCGCATTCGCCACGATATTCGTCAACACCTCGCGGATGCGCAATGGGTCAATTTCAATTGCTTCCACATCATCTAGTTGAAACTCAAACCTGAACTTCTTTTCATTTGCCCGTGATTCAAAACCCGAAAGGACTTCACGAATCAACAAACCCAAATCGGTCGCCTCGCGCTTCAATTGCAGTGACCCGCTTTCGGCGAGCGCGAGAGTCCGCAAGTCGTCCACCAGCCGCGAAAGGATTTGCGTCTCATCGTACAGCGACTTCAATCGCTCCGTATCCGCCGCGTAGACTCCGTCAATCATCCCTTCGAGGTTGCCCTGCATGATCGTGATCGGCGAGCGGAGTTCGTGGGAAATATCCGCCAGCATGTTGCGGCGTTGTTTATCGTTCAACTCCAATTTCTGTGCCATCGAGTTGAACTCCCGCAACAACGCGCGGACTTCAAACGGTCCCCGCTCCTCCACGCGCACGGCAAAGTCGCCATCCGCCACGCGGCTCGACGCTTCGAGCAATTCATCCAACGGCATGGACATTCGCCGCAAATTGCGAACGGCAAAAAATACAGTTGCTATCAAAATGAGGAAGCCGATAAACCCAAACGGCACGATGAAACCTGGGCGATCCATTGGCGGCATCATCGGCGGCATGTTATGAAATTCAACGAATGGATCGAGGAAGAATCGCAGCATCGCCATCACGCCGATGCACGCGAAGAAACTGAACAGGATGAAAAAACATCCCATCCTGCGGAAGAAAGGTTTGCCGCGCATGTGACGCCAACGTTTGGGGGGCCATTCTTCGTTGTCGGGCCACCAAGGTGGTTTGGAGCGGTGAGGGTGGGAGTGGGTCATTTCATTCATACTTCGGTGGTTGAGTAGGCGGCGTTCGTCCGCCGTATCGAAACCACCAGTTACAGACATACTCTTCAAACAGAAATTGCTTTGCTTACATGCTGGTTTCGATACGCCCTTCGCAACGAACGCTCAGGGCTACTCAACCAGCAGAGGCATCTTATTTATCCGAAAATTTGTATCCAACGCCGTACACAGTCAACACATACTTCGGCTCGCTCGCTTTGACTTCCACTTTGCGGCGGATGTTTTTGATGTGCGCGTCAATGGCGCGTTCATAAGATTCAAATGCCACGCCGTGAATCGCATCCAACAATTGGGCGCGGGTGAAGACTCGCCCAGGCTGGCGGGCGAGGGTGGCGAGCAATTCAAATTCGGTGGGAGTCAACTCTTCGATCTCGTGCTTCTCAGCAGTGACACGCATCCGCGGCACATCGAGAGTGAGGTCTGCCACGCGGATCATTTCTGAGCTCATGCTGGTCGCATTCTCAATCCGTCGAAACATTGCACGGACACGCGCCACCAATTCTTTCGGGCTGAATGGCTTGGTCATATAATCGTCCGCGCCGAGTTCGAGCCCGATGAGTTTGTCCGATTCGTCGGCGCGGGCGGTGAGCATGATGATCGGCGCGTTGGATGTTTTGCGAAACTCGCGGGTGAAATCCAGCCCATCGAGCTGAGGCAGGCCGAGGTCCAGAATGACCGCGTCGGGTTTATCCGTTTTTGCATGCGACAAGGCATTCTTCCCATCATGCGCGATCAAAACGCCAAATCCCGCGCGTTCGAGATAATCGCGCACGAGTTGGGTGATCTTGGGTTCGTCGTCTACAACGAGGATGGTTTTCATGGTGAGGGATGGTCGAGTTTCCACTTTCTACTTTCATTGGTGAAGAAAGTGGAAAGTGGAAAGATCGTGAGGCGGAGAATCTTGCCGCCTCACGACCATTATACGTTCTTATTCTTTCTTTTCTTCGGCCGACTCACCGTGCGCTTTCTTATGCCACTCATCGAACATTGGCGGGACGTTGTGCTCGCCCCAGCCATGACGACCTCCCCAGCCCCAGCGCGGACCCCACATCATCACGCGGAATGACTTGAGCGCGAGGACAAGCAGGAAGATGCCAACGAGGGGAATCAAGCATCCGAAGCCAAATCCGAATGGATGATGACCGCGCATCCCGTATCCATACTCGTAATGCGGATACGGCATGGGCATCCCTTCGCCCGAAGGCGCTTCGATGGTGATCGGCGAGCCTTGGGCGACTCCCGCCTGAAACGCGAAGAAGCCGATGGCGGCGATGACCGCCAGCAAGACCAACCCCGCAACGACACGTAGTGCAATTTTTCCGTTCATGTTTACTCCTTTGTTTTGAACTGATGCTCGGAGTATAGGAGTCGGTTGTGAATTCGGTGTGAAGAGAGGAGGGAACTTTGTAGTTCGTAAATTCCACAGTTTCCCATCATTCCCAACAATGCTATAATCGCCCCATGCAAGCGTTCGCCCCTTTCCCCAAAAATATCTCACGCAACGCATTGACCCGCCTGCGCGACGATTTGTCGCGCCGCGAGTCGGTCTTGCAAGCGATGATCCAACGCTTTGAGACGCAATACAACGTGTCGTTGGAATCGCTTGAGACGCGCCTCGCAGAAGGAAAAGGACGGGAGCACCCCGACTGGGAAGATTCCATCGAGTGGCGAAATGCGCTTGACGCTTTAAAGCAAGCAGACCTGATGAAGCGGGTGCTGGAATGGCTGCTCCAATCGAAGCCGCATTAAACCGTTTCGTCGCAACCTGCGCTCTTGTCGTCTCGGTACATGATCTTCTGACCAAGTGGCGGATTCAACTTAAGGGCGGCTATATTCTCGATATTTACTTCAACGAGAGCAACGATAAATACTCTTACACTCTCACACAGGGCGAGAAGCGAATTTTAGGCTGGGATAATGCCCCTCATCATTCCGATCTGTCAAGTTTTCCTCATCACTTTCATAACGCAGACGGAATCGTTGCCATTTCGGCGCTAACTGGTGATCCCAATAACGACCTGGAAATTGTTCGTTTGGAAATCGAGCGATTTTTGAAGGAGATGAACTATGAGTGATCTATATACCCTAAAGCATGGAGACCTCTTCGTTGAGTTCACGCGCTTTATTGCCATGCATCCCAAATTCAGCGAACAGATTCCCGATGGCGCGGAAGTCATTTTGCTCGATTCCCGCGACAAGGGCTATACGCGCTTTATGCTCAAGCACGCCCCAAAGAAAGATGTAAATGTTGTTTTTGTGGATGTTGGCGAACTTGCTCCTATTCGTTCTCGCGTAAAAAATCCAAAAGTTATCTCACGTGAGACGGCGAGGAAGGTCAGCACAAAGAACGGGAACTCCTCGCGTACCCGCAAGGCAAACTTGCGCTTTCAGCCCACGGATGTGGAGGGTGTATAATCTTCCTAGCGATGAAAAATGGCACACGCGGAAGCGTTTGCAGATGCTTATCATCTGCCTGAGGTGAACCATGAACATGGTGACAGTTAACGAGGCAAAACGCAATCTCGACTCGCTGATCAAGAAAATCTTTTCAGACGCCGAGCCGACGATTATCACGACCGAAACGGGTCAGCAAATTGTCCTTCTATCTTTGGATGAATTCAATTCATGGCAGGAAACAGCCTACCTGTTGTCTAATCCTGCAAACGCCGCGCGTCTTCGAAAGTCCATGGCGGAGGCGCAAGCAGGAAAGGTAACCGAGCGCGAACTGGATGAGGCATGAGGCTGGTCTTCACCGAATCGGCTTGGGAGGATTATCTATGGTTTCAGGAGAAAGATCGCCAGCTACTGAAACGGATCAATCAACTGATCAAAGACACAGTACGCACACCATTTGAAGGGATTGGAAAACCCGAAGCGTTAAAGGCGGACCTATCGGGTTATTGGTCTCGACGAATTGACGACGAACATCGTCTGGTTTATGGGGTATCAAAAACAGATCTCGTGATTATTTCCTGCCGCTATCATTACTCGAAGTAAAGCGATGCCCAACATGGCTGTTGTTACAAAACTCAACAAAGCAAAACGACACCGTTGCCACACGCGCTCTTTTCGCAAGACGTTGCGATGGATGAAATCCAGCGCGCATCGAAAGTATCGCCGCTCAGCCAAGCAGGCTATCAAAACGGGACAGGAAATAGATGAGAAGCCGCGCTTGACTTCGTGGGATGTTGTGTAGGAGAAAATGCTCCCTCGGTGAATTCACTACGACCAGCTCAATTCGGTTGTGACTTCGGTGTGAAGAGAGGAGGGAGGAAAGCTGCGAGACGGGCATGGCATGGCATAACAGGGCATCACATTGTTAGGAGTCAGTTCCTATGAAAAAATCAACAGCAGCGATTAGTGCAATCTTCATTACCAGCATTTTCATCCTTGCTTGTTCATCGGCGTACCTGCCCAGCCTGGCAACGGCAACCCCTCAAACAATCATCACTATCCCGCCCATGCCGACCGAGTTTTTCACTCAGCCTCCTCCAGCGGATACGCCTGAATCTGGAATAGGGTTGGAAAACGAAAATCTCCTGGCAGGACTACCCGATGGATTCAAGATCGGCTATCAGGCAGAGCAGGGAAATGAAACCATCACCGAGATGATCGCAGAAAACGAGACTGTCGAAGACTGGACAACCATGGTCACGGTTCTGGTTTATCTGGGCGAAAAGAATACCACCCCGCAACAAGCCCAAGAGACCATGACGAATCGCTGGTTCGGCGCGTGTGAGAACAGCGAGTCTTATCCTGTAGCCGATGGCGTTGAAAACGGATACAACTTCGTGCTTTGGATGTTATATTGCCCCTTGAACCCGTCCACGCAAAAAGTGGAGTTTACTTACATGAAGGCGATTCAAGGCAACGACAGTTTTTATCTTGTGCAAGTCGCCTTCAGGCATAAACCGTCAGAGGATGAAATTACACAATGGATGAACTACTTGCGTGATGTGAAAGTCTGCGATTCGAGAATCCCCGAGCGGGCTTGTCAATAAATCTCAGCAAAAAAGTAGGTCACGCTTTAAGCGTGACCTACAACATTAATCAGCCAAACCGCAATCACGCGACTATCAAACTACCCAACTAATAAACTATCCAACTAACCCCCAAACAACCTCCCCAATCCTTTTCCTCCCGTCTTCGTCAACATCTTCATCATCTTCTGCGCTTCGCGGAACTGTTTGATCAGGCGGTTCACATCCTGCACTTCCATGCCAGAGCCAGCCGCGATGCGACGTCGGCGTGAGGCGTTCAAAATGTCAGGGTCGCGGCGTTCTTTCAATGTCATTGAATGGATGATGGCTTCGGTCTGCTTGAAATTCTTTTCGATATCCTTCGGGTCAATCTGACGCGCGGCTTGTCCCATTTGCCCAGGCAACATGTCCATGATCTGCGCGAGCGGTCCCATCTTTTTCATCTGCTTCATTTGGTCGAGCCAATCTTCGAGCGAGAACTGTCCCTTCATCATGCGCTCGGCAGATTTTTGCGTCACTTCCTGATCGAACGCGGCTTCGGCTTTTTCGATCAAGCCGATCATGTCGCCCATGCCCAAAATGCGAGACGACAACCGCGCGGGGTCATATGTTTCGAGGGCATCCAATTTTTCACCCGTGCCGATAAACTTAATCGGCACACCCGTCACCGAACGGATCGAGATCGCCGCGCCGCCGCGCGAATCGCCATCCATTTTCGTCATCACCAATCCCGTGATCGAAACGTTATCGCGGAATCCCTGCGCGATGTTCAACGCTTCCTGCCCGATCATTGAGTCGACCACGAGCAACGTCTCCACAGGCGGGACTTTCGCCACGATGGACTTTAACTCGCTCATCAACTCCGCGTCCAACTGCGACCGTCCAGCGGTATCCACGATCACGACGCCGTATCCGCCCTTTTGGGCTTTTTCGAACGCGCGTTGGACGAGTTCTGGCGGCTTGACATTCAAATCAGACTCAACGGGGACATCAATCCGTTCGCCGAGTTGTTGCAGTTGAGTCACCGCGGCGGGGCGATACGGGTCGCCTGCGACGAGCATTACCCGCTCCCCTTTTGAACGCAGCATCTTTGCGATCTTGCCCGCGTGAGTCGTTTTACCCGATCCCTGCAAACCCACCATCATAATCACATGCGGCTTGGGACCAAAGAATTTCAGCGGCGCGGGTTCGCCGAGAGTCGCGATTAACTCTTCGTTGACTATTTTGATTACTTGTTGACCTGGAACCAACGCCTTCGACACTTCCGCGCCGACGGCGCGTTCACGCACACGCGCGATGAATGTTTTGACGACGCTGAAATGCACGTCCGCTTCGAGCAGGGCAAGGCGCACTTCGCGCATCGCCGCGTCCACATCCGCTTCGGAGAGTTTGCCGCGTCGGCGCAGTTGGTCGAATACTTGGTTGAGTCGTGAGGTGAGGTTTTCAAACATAGGTCAATTATACGTCATCAAGTTGAAGGGGAGATAAAGTCGAAGAGGGCGAACCAGACCGACGCCAAGAGAGAAGCGCGGCTCTTCCCGTTCTTGTTCCGCAAACTTTACGTCCGTCGCCCTTTCGAGTTACGTCACCGCGCTCGGGCTTAATAGGCGATTAGACGACAAACAGAATCGTACAATCTGGGGCTGTTGACATCCCACCTTGAAGGGGATAAAATCTCTCTACAAATTACGAAAAGACCTTCTCAAAGGAGTAGCAATGTTAGAAGAAATCAACACTCAGGTTATTGTAGGAACCGATACGCCCCAGATCACCCTCTCCAGCGCCGCATCGGATGCTGTCAAAAATATCCTTGCCGAACGTCAATTGGAAGGTTACGCTTTGCGCGTGTATGTTGCAGGCGGCGGTTGTTGTAGTGTGAACTTCGGCATGGCGTTAGATAACAACTTCCGCGATCTAGACACCACGCTCGAACTGAATGGCGTCAAAGTGGTGATCGACGAAGTTTCGATGGAATACCTTCACGGCGCGACGATCGATTTCATCGACGACCCTGAACGCGGCGCCGGCTTCGCAGTGGATAGCCCCAACGCAAAAGGGCACGGGCATGAGCACGGAGAAGGCGGTTGCGGTTGCGGCGGTTCATGCTCCTGCCAAAACTAACCGCTAAACGAAAAGAAAAAAGACCGATCTCTCGGTCTTTTTTTTATCTGCCGCGCAGGTATGAGATGACCGCGCCCATAAACCCCACCAATCCCAACAAGACAATAGCCAGCCCGGCAGGAATTGGCGGTTGCGCTTCGGTCACATCGCTGAAGGTCGGCGGCTCGATCACAGCAGGTGGAGTGAATGTCGGTAAGCGGGTTGCTGTTTGCTGACCGATAAAAGCCGCCTCCAGTGTCGGGTTGATCGTCGGCGTTGAAGCAAGCGTTGGTGTGGCAGGAATTTCTTCTAGCAGTAGAACCGCGCCCGGAGATAAAGATACATATAACCCGAATATCCATGCCGTTGAACCCGGCACGCCCGGATAATAGATCTTAATCCAATCCTCCCGGCCTTGCGCGCGCGTCAGCGCGGGAACTGTCTCGCCGGCTACCAAAACCCCCACTGCGGGATAATCAAAAGAGCTGGGTCCCGCATAAACACGGACTTGGGGAATACTTGGGTCAACCTTGACCGTTGGACCTGCGGGCGTGCCTGTCACGGTCGGAATACTGCCGGTCGGCTGTTGCGCGCGGACAACCGCCGGCTCTGTATAATCGAACAAAGCCAGCAGGAGGCAAACAACAATAATAAAGAAAACAGGGAATACCCGGACTTTACGAGCGTTCATCTTCGCGCGGTAAATGAAAAAACCAGCCCGATCAAGCCGAACACGCCGAGGATCATAATGAATATACCGGATGGAACCCCGGACGGTGAAACCGGCGCGCCTTCCTCAAACGACAACTCGGTCATCGGCGGAGGAGGCGTAAAGGTCGGCAACCGCGTCACCGTCGGCGTGAGGTGGAATTGGGCGGCAAGGGTTGGGTCCACCGTATTGGTGATTAGCGGCGTCGGTGTCGGAGGCGACTCGACGACCTGCAATTCGCCGCCAGAGACCGCCACATACGAAGCGTACACCCATCCGATACCGCCCTCATAAGAAATTTGGATCCATTCCCGTCCCGGCGAAATTCCCAGCGCGGGGAAGACATCGCCCGGGAAAATTTGCCCGACAATATCGTAGAAGGTTCCGGGCCCATTGCGGACATTCATTGGGTCGGTGTACGTCACGGTGATGACGATGCCGCCCGGGGTAGGCGCATCTTGATAAGCCTCCGCCTGCCCCGCCAGCGGAAACATGACCAACCCCGCGCAAAGAGCGGCGAGCAAGATTGAGAAAGACTTAAACCAAATTTGTTTCATTACGTATAACTTCTGTGAGAGACAAAACGCGACGACTCGTAGTCGTCGCTGATGAAGCGGATTATAATCGAAATCATGGACAGACGAATTTTTCACGGAAGTATAAAACCTGCCGATCTTGCGCATGCGCTTTTGGCAGAATTCAACCGCGGCAATATGCTTGCGCAAACCGTCGGCGGGCCGGAGAAGATGTCAGTACAGATCGCCACGCGAACGGGTTCCATGTCGGGCGGGCAGACCGCGCTCACGGTCAACATCCAAAAAACCGAGGATGGGATCATGGTTCAGGTGGGCGAGCAAGCGTGGCTGGGAGTTGCGGCGAGCCTCGGTCAGACGGCGTGGTCGGCGCTGAGGAATCCGTTCAATCTGCTTAGTCGACTGGACGATCTGGCGCAGGATGTTGAAAGCATCCAGCTTAGCGACAGGGTCTGGAAGTTGATCGACCGAACCGTCGCCGCTTTTGGCGCGTCACACGAGCTCTCTGAACGCTTTGCCCGCCTGACGTGCGATTACTGCGGTGTGGCAAACCCGGTAGGCGAGGGGGCGTGTCTGGCGTGCGGCGCGCCGCTCGGCGACGCCCAACCCAGCGCATGTAGGGCGTGCGGCTTTATCGTGCGGGGCGACGAAGCGGTTTGCCCGAATTGTGGACAAAAACTCCATTAGGCGACCTGCCTGTCGGTTTTGAAATTGTAAGTTTGCCGCCTTGCAGTTTTTTGTCTCCGCTTCTATAATACTCGCAAAAGTTGCAAATCAAAATGCGCGGTACAGGAAAATGACGAAACTGAATCTGGACCTGTTGGAAGCCAAATTACAATCACTCGTTGAAAACCAATTGGTTGGGATCTTACCGGGTTTGAAGTTGGAGGACCGGGTTATCCAACGCCTCTCTGCGGCGTTAAAACAAAATATCATCGATAAAAAAGACGCGGAGGGCGTTGCGCCAAATGTTTTTACGCTCATCGTCGCCCCCGAATCTTCCCCCATGTGGAAGGAACAGCGCACGCTCGATACACTCAAAGCCATTATTACCACAGCCGTGCGAGATTCCGGGTTGAAATTCACCGGCAACCCCACGATTACAATCTCAACAGACGACAAATATACGAACGACGATATTAGCGTGGTTGCCTCGCATAAACTTGAACCGGTCGCCGATACACAGGGCATGGAAAATAAAGGCGGGGTCACCAAAGAACTCGAAGATGACGCGTATGTGCCGGATAATGCCTTCCTAATCGTCGAAGGCGTGAAAGTGTTCCCGCTCACCGAGCCGGTTGCCAATATTGGGAGACGGTTAGACAATCAACTCGTCATCGATGATCCGCGGGTTTCGAGAAATCATGCCCAATTGCGCTCCATCAAAGGGAGATTCGTGTTGTTCGACCTAAATTCCACCGGCGGCACGTTTGTCAATGGACAGCGCACCAGCCAGACCGTGCTCTACCCCGGAGATGTGATTTCCCTCGCCGGCGTGGCGCTCATCTTTGGGCAGGACAATCCTCCTGTGCGCCCCGATATGGCGGAAACCTCTCCTTTGAATCCCAACGGTATAGGCAATAGCGAACGCCCCACCGCATTAGTGGACCAAAAAACAGTCGACATTAAAACAGACCGCCTGAAACAAGAACAACAAGGACGATGATCGCTACCGTTGTTTTGGTTCTTCGGTTTGCGCTGTCGATCGCGCTTTATGTATTTCTTGGCTGGGCGCTGTGGACGCTCTGGCGGGAACTTGACCAGCAAGGAAAAGCGCTCGCTGTTCAGAAAAAACCGCGGATTTCTCTGCGTTACAAACCGGAATGGGGAAACGATCGCACTCTTTCTTTTTTGCAGTCGGAGATCATCATCGGCAGGCATGCCTCTTGCGACGTTTCGCTGATGGACGAAACCCTGTCTGCCCAGCACGCGCGCATCACATATCATCACCGTCAATGGTGGCTGGAGGATTTGAATTCCACGAACGGCACCAGCCTCAACGAGAATCCGCTCACGACGCCGACGGTCGTGATCTCGGATGACGAATTCCAATGCGGAAACGTTGCGTTCGTGATCCGCATCGACACCGAAGAACCGATTTCCACCCAATAGGATATGAATAAAACCATGGCAGACACCATCAAACTTGCCGTCATCGGCGGTTCGGGCTTGTATGAAATTCCCGGTCTCCAACACGCGCGGGAACAAGCGATCGATACCCCGTTCGGGAAGACCAGCGCGCCGATCGTCACTGGGACTCTTGAAGGCGCTCCGGTGGCTTTCCTCGCCCGTCACGGGATCGGGCATCACATCACGCCAACGGAAGTGCCGTATCAAGCCAATATCTTTGCGTTGAAATCCCTCGGCGTGGAGCGGATCGTCAGCATCAGCGCATGCGGGTCGCTGAAGGAAGAGTTTGCGCCGGGGCATATTGTCATCCCTGACCAACTCTACGACAATACACGCCTGCGCCCGCGTTCATTCTTCGGCGAAGGGTTTGTGGCGCACGTCAGCGTGGCAGACCCGTTCTGTGGGGATTTTTCTTCCCAAGTTGAATCAGCCGCGCGGGAGGCGGGAGGCGTTGTGCATAAGGGAGGGGCATTCATCACGATCGAGGGTCCGCGCTTTTCCACGCGCGTCGAGTCGAATACTTTCCGCTCCTGGGGCATGTCGATCATCGGGATGACCGCGGCGCCCGAGGCTTTTCTGGCGCGCGAGGCTGAAATCTGCTACGCAACGATGGCGCATGTGACCGATTACGATGTCTGGCATGTGAGCGAGGAACCTGTCACTGTGGACATGGTCATCCAAACCTTGAACCGAAATACATCGCTGGCGCAAGAAGCGATTCGCGCGCTCGCGCGGAACTTCACGGCAGAACGCAACTGCGATTGCGAACGCGCGCTTGCTACCGCGCTCATCACGCGCAAAGACGCCATCCCTGCCGAGACTCGTAGAAAATTAGACCTGCTCGCGCATAAATATCTCGAAGAATGAATCGCGTTATCCAAAGCAACCTGCTGAAATTAGCGGCTGTCTTTCTTGTTTTACAGTCCATCATCCTTACGCTTGCGCCCGCCGTCAAGATGCGAACGCTCGATGCCGATTTGCGATTCTCGCATTGGATCGCTTTGTTCGTTTGGGGGTTGCTTGTTTTTCTGATCCACCGCGCCATCGTTAAATACCTGCCAGACGCCGACCCGTTCCTCTTCCCTACCGCCGCGCTACTGAGCGGATGGGGCTTGCTCGCCATCTGGAGGCTGGACGCTTCCAATATCGGGCCGCGCCAGGCGCTATGGCTTGTGGTTAGCCTGCTTGTTTTTTTGCTGGGCTTGCGCCTCTCCTCGCAACTTGTTTTTCTGCGCAGGTATAAATATCTCCTGTTTGCCGGCGCGCTGGCGCTTGTGGGGCTCACATTATTTTTTGGAACCAACCCCATCGGTATCGGTCCGAAATTATGGTTTGGTTGCTGTGGGTTATATTTTCAGCCCTCCGAACCGCTCAAACTTTTGCTGGTGGCATATCTTGCGGCTTTTCTGGCAGACCGCATCGCGTTAGGCGGAAGAATGCTGGCAATCATCATGCCCGCTTTCATCATCAGCAACCTGGCAGTATTATTGCTCCTCTTCCAACGCGATTTGGGCACCGCCTTGATCTTTATGGCGCTCTACACGATCATCATCTACCTTGCCACCGGGCGGCGCCGAGCCATATTGGTCAGTGTCTTATTTATCGCCCTGTTTGGAATCGCCGGGTATTACTTCATTGGGGTCGTGCAGGCGCGTATCGACTCCTGGCTTCATCCATGGGATGACCCGATCAGCGGTTCGTATCAGATCATTCAGGCTTTGCTTGCCGTCGCAAACGGGGGCATCGAAGGGCGCGGACCCGGGTTGGGCAACCCCGGGATCATCCCTGTGGCAGGATCGGATTTCATCTATGCGGCAATAGCGGAGGAAACGGGTCTTTTCGGGACCCTCGGCCTGCTTGCCCTCTTCATCTTGATCGTCGGGCGAGGTTTTCGCGCGGCTTTGCGCGCGCCAGATCTCTTTCGACGGTTGTTCGCGGCGGGAATCACCTCGTACTTTGGCATTCAGGCATTGCTGATCGTCGGGGGAAATATTCGCCTCCTGCCATTGACCGGTGTTACGCTTCCCTTTGTTTCCTATGGCGGCTCATCCCTGTTGGTTTCGTATATCGGGTTGTTGTTTCTCATGCACATTAGCAACCACTTGGACGAAGAACCCGCGCCTCTACAAAATCATCAACCTTACCTTTTCGTGAGCGGCGTTCTCTCATTGGGGTTGTGTATTGCCGCGCTCGTAACCGGATGGTGGTCTGTCGTTCGCGGACCAGATTTATTGACCCGCGTGGATAATCCTCGGCGAATGATCGAAGATCAATTTGTGCGGCGGGGCGCGCTCCTGGATCGTTCCGATACCATTATCACCACCACCATTGGCAAGGTTGGCGAATTGGAACGCTCGTATAAATACCCCGATCTTGCGCCTGTGACCGGTTACAACCACGCCAAATACGGGCAGGCTGGGCTGGAAGCGTCGCTCGATGAATACCTGCGCGGCAATAAAGGCACGCCGGCGACTACCATTTGGTGGAACCACCTGCTCTACGGCATGTCGCCCACAGGGTTGGATGTGCGGTTGACGATCGATCTCTACCTGCAATTTCGCGCCGATGAAATGTTGCTGGGTCATTCCGGCGCGGTGGTGATGATGAACGCGCAGACAGGCGAAATCCTTGTGATGTCTTCGCATCCTACGTTCAATCCAAATCACCTGAACGAGATCGGGCAGAGCCTGACCAGCGATCCCGATCAGCCGTTGATTAACCGCGCCACCCAGGGGCTATACCCCACCGGCTCGGTTATCGATCCGTTTGCCGCGGCTTTGTTTGGCAGACAATTTGTTACAAGCGAGGAACTTTCGTCTTTGCATGAGTCGATGGGTTTTCTACAGCCGCCGCAACTTGAATTGCCGGCGGCTGAGTCGCTTTCTACCAGTGAGCTTGAACATTTCCATGTGTCGCCTCTGCAAGTTGCGCTGGCATCTGCCGCGTTGAGCAATCATGGGGTTATCCCCGCGCCGAGTATCGCATCGGCGGTCAATACTCCAGTGGAGGGTTGGGTGGTGCTCCCGGTGTTGGGAACGCCGGTGAGGGCGATGCAGGCGGAAATGGCGGATGAGGCGTCTTTGTCGTTCATCCAGAAGGGCGACAATTTTTGGTCGCATCTTGGGAAGGCTAGCGAGGGCGATACATCCGTAACGTGGTTCCTGGCTGGCACGCCGGGGAACTGGCAGGGCACGCCGTTCGTCGTGGTGGTATTGATCGAGGAAGATAATGAGCGCCTTGCCGAGCGGGTCGGCCGCGAACTCATTGTGGATGCGATGAGTCCATAGTAGCGCCTGCCAAGATGTTTTATTTGGCGATAAACGAAACAGGGGTATCGAGCAGGTTTGGCAGGGCGTTGCTTGACAATCCCCTACTCCCAAAGTAAAATTCCGCACGCTTAACCAAAGGAACATCGCCGAGATAGCTCAGTTGGTAGAGCACGCGACTGAAAATCGCGGTGTCCACAGTTCGATTCTGTGTCTCGGCACTATCGGTGAACGTTAACCGAATGCGGGCGTAGTACAGTGGTAGTACGTCTCCTTGCCAAGGAGAAGGTCGTGGGTTCGAATCCCATCGCCCGCTCAGTTTTTTTATGGCGTCGTGGCCAAGTGGTAAGGCAAGGGTCTGCAAAACCCTCACCACGGGTTCAAATCCCGTCGACGCCTCTCTCAAGTTTTGATAGACGGTTACAAACTTTTGAAGAATGAACGCCGCAAGGCGTTTTTTTGTTGCCACAGCATGATGCGCAAGAATTGCAAACCTCAACCGCTCATTTCAGCATATAATTGCCTTAGTAACTTATCCTGTCGCTGATCGATCATGCATTTATGACGACGCAAGATTACAATTCCATCGATGAAAATATTATACGTTGAAGACGATCCCGCTCACGTAGCTCTCACCGAGCGAGCGCTTGAAGATGCGTTTCAGCGCGGGTTTGAATTAATCCACGCAGAGACGCTTTCTGCCGCTTTGGATATCCTCGATTCGCAAACCGATATCGATCTGGTGCTCTCCGATCTTCGCCTGCCGGACGGGACCGGGCTAGATCTGTTGACGCATGTCAAAAGCCGCTCGGCGATCATGCCGGTTGTTCTCGTTACTGGCCAGGGCGATCAGGAAAATGCGGTTGCGGCGCTCAAGGGTGGAGCCACCGACTATCTCGTCAAACAAAGCGACTATTTACTGCGCCTGTCGGTGGTGATCACCAATGCCATTGCCCAGAGCAGATTGCTGAAGGAACAAGCGGCATTACGCGATACGGAGATCAAATACCAAACGCTCATTGAACAAACGCCGGCCGTCGTTTTTCTTAGCAATGCAGACGACAAGGAAACAGGGGTCTATGTTTCGCCTCGTTACGAGGAATTGACCGGTTTCACCCCAACCGATTGGTATTCGGATCCTACCCACTGGTTCAAAACCATTCATACCGACGATCAAGAGAGAATCAGACAGGCGTTCGTCCTATCACATAACAAGGAAACGCCCTTTCGTGAAGAATATCGGATCGTGCGGCGCGATGGCCAAGTGATCTGGATCAAAGAGGATACCAGCCTGATCCGTGATAATCACGGGGTCCCGATCTACTGGCACGGCATCCTAGTGGATATTACGAAAGAGCGGGAAATTCAAACCGCCCTGCAAAATGAACGAGATTTTGCCCTGCAAATCCTCAATACCATGGCGCAGGGTCTTACCATCACCAATGAACAAGGCGTGTTTGAATACGTCAATCCTGCGTATGCGAAAATAATCGGGCGGAGTCAAGAGGACATTATCGGACAAAGACCCTCAGATTTTACCGATCCGTCCATGCGCGCGGCGCTTAACCGACAGAGTGAAATCCGTCAGCGCGGGCAGTCTTCAACCTACGAATCCATACTGCTCCATAAACAGGGTCATACCGTGCCTGTGATTATCAGCGGCGCGCCGCGTTCAAACGAGATTGGAAAGCGGGGCGCGATTGCGGTGATCACTGATCTCACTGCCATTAAGAAAGCGGAGTCGTCGCTTTCCCGGCAAGTGAAGGAGTTGACGGTTCTGCACATGGCTTCGACGGCCGAGGCGGAAATTGCCACCTCGGAAAATGAATTGATCGAAAAAATTACCAGCATCATAAGCCATGTTCACACAGAGGTGTGCGGCATCCTTTTGCTGGATTCTTCCGGCGAAGTCTTGTTTCCTCATCCCTCCTACCGCGGGGCGAATATCTCCAGTTGGAGGGATGGATTCCACATCTCTCAGGGAATCACCGGAAAAGCCGTTCGCCTTGGAAGACCCATCAGGACCGGCGATGTAAGTAAAGAAGATGTTTATGTGCCGATCGCAACCGAAATTCGCTCGGAGTTGTGTGTGCCGATCCAGGTTAATGAGCGGACCATCGGCGTAATCAACGTGGAGAGCAGATCGCCGGATGCGTTCGACGATGGCGATGAGCGATTCCTGGTTACCATTGCGGGAGGGCTTGGAAGCGCCATTGAGCGGCTTCGCCTTTATAAAGCGGAACAACGCCGCGTGCGAGAATTGGAAATCATCAACCAGATCTCCGCCGACCTGCGCACTGCCCAGACCCTGGATGAAATGCTCGTAATCTTGCTGGATGAAACAATGCGTTTGATGAACACCGAGCATGGTTCGATTTGGCTCTTCAGCCAGACGGACAACCTCCTTGTTCAACGGATCGCCAAAGGGAACGAACTGAATATATCTGTGAAAGAATTAAAACCCACGGAAGGAATCGTTGGGCGAACCTTCGTCACCGGCACAAAGTATATTTCGCGCGATTTAAGAGCCGATCCATTAACCTACGAGAAAAACCGCGATAGCATTTTACCCGGCCTGGGAGGGGTCGCCATTCCGATTCACTCGACAGCGGGAATTGTGGGCGTTTTGGCGATTTTCATCGATTCGGAGCGGCACATCACGAATGACGAAGTAAACCTGATGACCATTCTGGCGGAGATCGCCGGCAATGCCGTTCACCGCACGGAATTGTTCGAACAGGGGCAGGAACAAATCCGCCGCCTGACAACCCTGCGCGATATCGATTCGGCGATCGCATCCTCCACCGATTTGAAAGTAACGCTTAGTATCCTGACGGAATATTCTGTCAGACAATTGAAAGTCGACGCCGCCGAGATCCTTATTTATCGACCGGAGATCCAGAGTTTATCCTACCTGTCTAGCGCTGGGTTCAAAACGATCACGCCCACCCGCCCACTGGTGCGAATCGGCGAGGGATTGGCTGGGCAGGTGGTAATGAAGGGAAGAATCGATCATGTGATCGACTTGAAAAATTCTCCTGAAGCCCGTCGAGATCCATTCTTGTTACGCGAGGGATTTGTTACATATATCGGCATCCCGCTGATCGTCAAAGGACAGATCAAAGGTGTCTTTGAGGTGTTCCATCGTTCGCCGCTTTCCCCCAACGCAGATTGGATGCAATTTCTCCAAACGCTCGCTGGTCAAGCCGCCATCGCCATCGACAACGCGCACTTATTTGAAAATTTACAAAAGTCGAATCAGGAACTCACCCAAGCATACGATACCACCCTTGAGGGATGGGCGCGCGCGCTGGAACTGAGAGACCGCGAAACCGAAGGACATACCCGCCGCGTAACCGACCTGACCTTGCGGCTGGCAAGCGCCATGGGTATCAAAGAGGAAGACCTCGTAAATATCTATCGCGGAGTGCTCCTCCATGATATCGGAAAAATGGGCGTTCCAGACCAAATCCTGAAAAAAACAGGACCACTTACAGCCGATGAATGGGATGAAATGCGACGCCACCCGCAATATGCCTATGATTTGCTCGCCCCCATCACATTCCTGCGCCACTCGCTCGACGTTCCTTACTGCCATCACGAACACTGGGACGGTAGCGGATATCCAAATAAATTAAAGGGCGAACAAATCCCGATCTCTGCGAGGATCTTTTCTGTCGTCGATGTTTGGGACGCCCTGCTTTCAGACCGATCATACCGAAAGGCTTGGCCCCGCCCAAAGGTGATCCAATACATCCGCGAAAACTCCGGCGCGTTGTTTGACCCCGAGGTGGTCAATGTGTTTCTCGCGATGATCGCCGAAGATGAACAAAAAGATGATTGATCGCAATTCGACTCTGGGGCCCTGATTACCTTACAGAGTGCGTTTGGATGCAACCCCTTGCACCGCCCACAAGGGCAGGTGAAAACGCTGATTTCGCTGATTCCAAAGGGAGAAAATCTGCGTTTTCAGCGTGAATCAGCGTCCCGATTTTGAAAGTGTAATGTAGTCAATCTGGGGCGCATTATTTGACCCGCAAGAATTTGCGTTTACCCACTTGGATTACGCCAGGATGCGGAAAAGGTATGTCTCCGCGCTCAATGGTTTCCCCATCGAGTCGCACTCCCCTCTGATCGAACAACCGCTTCGCGTCTGACCGGCTTGCCGTGAGTTTCGCCGCGAGAATGACATCCAGCACGGTTTGCCCCGGCTGTAATTGGAACTCGGGCATTTCATCGGGAATCTCTTTTTGCTGGAACATCTTCACAAAAGATTCCTGCGCCAACGCGGCGTCGGCGTCGCCATAGAAAATCGAAACAATCTCGCGCGCCAACCTCATCTTCACATCGCGCGGGTGCGCTTTCCCTTCGGATAATTCTCTTTCGAGGCTGTCGATCTCCCCCGGACTCCAGCGCGTGACAAGCCGCATATAAACGCCCATGGCAAAATCGGGAATGGACATCAACTTGCCATACATATCGTCCGCACCGGTGTTGATGGGCACGATATTCCCGATAGATTTGGACATGCGTAGCACGCCGTCGGTGCCGGGCAAGATTCCCGTGATGATGCCCACCAGCGGCTTTTGCCCAAGCGCCTCCTGCAATTTTCTCCCCGCCACAATGATGTTGAATAACTGGTCCGAGCCGCCAACTTGAACGTCGGTTTGCATGGCAACCGCGTCATAGCCTTGCATCAACGCGTAAAAAGTTTCGTGCAGGTAGATCGCCTCGCCTTTTTCCAGGCGTTTTGCAAAATTTTCACGGGCAAGGAATTGCTGAACCGTGAAGTTCTGCCCCAGGCGGATCAGATCGAGCAGGGAGAGTTCACTCAGCCACTCTCCGTTATATCGAACCTGCGTCTTCTCCCTGTCGAGAACACGGAAGGCTTGATCGGAATACGTCTTCGCGTTTTCAGCCACTTGCGCTTCCGTCAGAATCGGGCGCGCTTTATTTTTGTCAGACGGGTCGCCGACCAACGCCGTGTAACTGCCGATCAGAAACGTGACCTCATGACCCAGATCCTGAAACTGGCGAAGTTTTCGCATGGAGATGGTATGCCCGAGATGCAAGTCGGTGGAGGTTGGGTCGTAGCCGCAGTACACGCGCAAAGGTCTGCCTTCTGCGAGACGCGCGCGCAGTTCAGCAGTCATTGCTTTCTTGGTATCTTCGTCACCGTATTCGGTGCCTTGCATCAATAATTCAACTTGTTCTTCGATATTCACGAACAACCTCCGGGCACAAATAAAAACGCGCGGCGCAACGGCGCCACGCGTTCAAGTCGCCATCGCTGAGTTAGGGGCGGCGGTAGTCATAGGATTTTTCTACGCGCGAGAAACCAGACATGCGCCGATTATAAACCATCACTGCCCAAGATTGAAGACAAACGACCAGGGACCGCGGATCGTGTAAAACTCATCGCTAAACACGATCTGCTCCGCCTCTTCCTGCGACAGGCTGTCTGGTTTGCCCACCACCTGCATGACCGGCGCCCCATTCACATCGGAGCATCCGAGCGTGATGCCTGTGCCTCGTTCGTTCATGGTCTGCTGAATTTTTGAAATGTAAATGTTGCAATAATCCTCCGGGCGCGGCAGGGCGGCAATGGCGTCCACAGTGATCGTTACCGCCGAGAGATCGGCATCGGGCGGAACGTTGAAAAAGGACAACATATCACAGCGAAGGCCAGACGCGCCCTCCACAGGTTCTTGAATGCTTAGCAGGGTCGAGGCGAAGTCGAACAACGCCACACCGCCGTATTGCAAACTTGCGCCCCAAATCGACCAGTCTGACCCGTCGATCAACGTGAAGCAGACTTCCGCGTTGACGTTTTTTCCATCGCGCCAGGCGCGGGTTGCGCTCACATTGATTCCGCTGGAGGATTGAACCGGCGCCGCAGGAGCCGATTCAATCGTCGGGTAAGATTGATCGATGAGCGCTGTCGGCAAGGGTTGAACAGCCCCTTGAGGGAATCCGCCCGGGGCGCACGCCGTAGATAACAACAGGATCGCAACCAAAGTTCTTTTCATGCTAAAACTCCTTTTAGGCTGACAAATTTGCCAGCGCTTTTTTCAATGTATCGTATTCAAACGTGAAACCAAAATCAAGAAGCCGCTTGGGTTGGGAGTATCGTCCTTCGGTCAGCAGTACGCTCATTTCACCCAGCATCACTCGCAACAGAAACGACGGCAGATGAAACCAATATGGGCGGTGAAGAATCCACGCGACCCCGCGCATAAACTCTGCATTGGAAGTTTGCGCGGGGGAGATCAAGTTGAATGCGCCTGAAGCAGATTTGTGCGTGAGCAGAAATTTCATGGCATCGATCTCATCCACGATATGAATCCAAGGCATGGCTTGGCGCCCATCGCCAAACTTGCCGCCAAAAAACAAGTTGACGGGTAGTTTCATCAACGGGAATAACCCTTTACTCTTATGAAGCACAACCGCGGAACGGCAGATTACCCTGCGAACGCCGAGTTGTTCAAGCGGTTGCGACGCATCCTCCCACTTGACCGAAAGTTGAGCGAGGAAATCATCTCCGGGCGGGGTCGATTCGTCTGCGACTGTATTGCCGCGCAAGCCGTAATAGTTGATGCCAGAGGTCTGGAGGTACACACTCAGGCGGCGGTCAGCGCCGGCGATGGCAGAGACAAGCGCGCGGGCGGGAAGGACACGCGAGTCTTCGAATCGCCGCTTGCGTTGTTGAGTCCAAGGCGCGTGGTCGAGGCTGTATCCTGAAACGTTAATCAGCGCGTCCATCTCGTTGATGATCTGCCCCCACCTCCCGGCAGTCTGCCCATCCCAGTGAACGTGATTCGCGGCGCGCGGCTTTCGCCGCGTCAAAATGGTCACTTGGTGTCCATCCGCTTGCAGGCTGGCGGCGAGGGCTGAGCCGAGGAACCCGGTCCCGCCGGCGATTAGTATGTTCACAAACTTTCCTGTAACAGATTCATGACATCTCGAGGAGCGACTTTAACGCTTTCAAATATTCGGCAGTATAATCGTGCCTGTTTGTAGAGCCAGAATGTACGAGCCTGTATTGGTGTTGAACGCTAATTTCGAACCGATCAACGTGTGCACGACAAGACGGGCAGTCGGTTTGTTGCTGGCTGGCAAGGCGGATATGGTATTGAACGGTCGCGGTCATATTCGGACCATTCGAGAGTTGCTCCCGCGCCCTTCGATCATCCGGCTTGAAAGCCAGGTTCATAGACCGCGCCCGCACGTCAAGTTGACGAGGCGCGAAGTGTTTCGCCGCGATAATTATACCTGTCAGTATTGCGGGAAGCGCGAAGGCGGGTTGACAGTGGACCACGTGATGCCCCGACACATGGGCGGCGCGCACGTGTGGACGAACGTGGTCGCGGCGTGCCCTTCATGCAATCACCGGAAGGGCGGCAGGCGCGTGGAAGAGGCGCACATGCGGTTACATCATTTGCCCAAGGAGCCTCCCGCCAATGCGGCGTATATTTTCGGCAAGCATTTGAATGAGTATCAAGAATGGGAGCCTTTTATCGCAGGCTGGTAAACAATCCTCTCCGTCGGAGAGGATTGTTTTAGCTCTCCCGTTTCTGAGAGGATTACGACTCGCAGGAAGATTCTTTGCCACGAATTTACACGGATATTCGCGAATGTTTTAAACAATCCGTGTGAATTTGTGAAATCTGTGGCTAAGGTTTTTGGGCTTTCCCGTTAATAACGGTAAAGCTATTTTTTTTATAGCTCGATCGTCATAAAGTCTTTCGCCACGATCACTTCGCCGGTAAACGTTTTTCGAGCGTCTGCGGCGATGTCTCCACTGGCAAACCGCCCCGTTGGATAATGGATCAGATACAACTTCCCCACTTCGGCTTTCGCGGCGATCTCTCCCGCCTGTTCGGCGGAGGAGTGACCGAACGCGGCTCCAGCGGCTTCATGGATGAGCACATCTGCCCCCGCGGCAAGGCGGACGGTCTGCTCGCATGGCTCAGTGTCGCAAGAATAGGTTAGCACTTTGCCATCGGTCAGGCATTCCACACGCAAGCCGATGGTCGGGATCATATGGTGAACCGGCGACGAGCGCACGCGGAACTCGGCGCTATCAAACACCAACGACATTTCGGCTTCGGGCAGGCGATAAAAACCAACGGGGAAAAAGTTGGGCCATTCGTCCCAGCCGTAAAAACCCATCAGGTCTTCGAGTCGATCCATGGTGTAGTGCAAGCCGTAAATGTTGACTGGCTTCGTCCGTCCCATCAGCCACATATCCATGAGCAACAGCGGAACACCCGCCACGTGGTCCGGGTGAAAATGCGTGATCACAATATCGGTCAGGGAGTTGAAGTCCACGCCCGCTTGTTCGAGTCGGACGACGGGAGTGCTGACGCAATCCACAAGAATCGTCCGCTCCTCGCCCACGATAACGAGGTGGGTGTTTTCGTGATCGATCGATGGCACCGCGTTGGACGAACCCAGGATGATGATTTTTGGCATGTGCCCCTCTTCTTTAAAAGTATGGGACGAACAATTGTAGGAGTTGTGGAGTGACGTACACTTCGATTATCGCCGCAATGGCAAGAAGCGGCAGGGCAATACCGATGAAAATACGGAGCCAATCTGCAAGGGCAACGAGCAAAAGTTCGCCCAGGCTCTTTTCCTGTTGTGGGGTAACCAACAACGCGCCAGCCTTCAATGTGGCGGCGACCGAGAGAAACACAGCGGACAACTCGAAGATGCCGTGAGGCAGAATCCCAGCCACGAACAACAAACCAGGCGAAAACCCCAGCACACTTGCCCCGCCGAGCACGCCGCCCACCAATCCCATATTGATCAGAAATAAAGTGACGCCGAGCGTCCCGAACGATACAATTCCGAGCAACAACATGATCACGACCGCGCGAGCATTGTGATAAAACAACACAGGCATGGGAATCTGAGCGCTCAAATCGTCAAAATCCATTAGGTTTTGGTTCATCAAGGTCTTGATTCGATCCGCAATATCCGGTGAAAGATCCAGGTAGGCAGGCACATTGATAACCACCCACAGATAACTCGCCGCGATCGCCGCAACGCCAAGCGCCGCCACAAGCGCCAACGGGCGCTTAATCTGTGAAATGGTTTCAGGCAATTCAACCGCGTACCAAGCGCGGATCGATTCAGCCTTTCCAATAAACCGCCCGGTAAAGACCCGCCACATCTGTCTGAAGTTCAGGGTGTCGATCTCCCTACCCAATAAATACTCGCGCCGAAAGTGTGAAATTCCCAGACGGACGATCAACACCGACAGCAGGGTAACGCCCGCAATCGCGTACCAGAGCACGCTCTCGTTGCCCCAAAAGATCAGCGCGGTTTCTCCCTGTAACAAAAACGCAACCGGCACCACCACGAACGACGCCAACAGATTTGCGGCGCGAATAGACGTGGCTTGCACAGAGATAACGATCGCCGAACTCACCATCAAGACAGCGTGAGCGAATGTGAGCAACAAAACCAGCGCAAGCAAATAAGGGCTGGGGAACGCCACGTCGCGATACGTGATCAACACCAGATAGATCACAATAGACACAAAACTAAACACAAGCGGAGTTGTGATCCCCACCAACATTTTTCCCAAATAGAGCTGATGGTCTTCAAGCGGAGAACTCAAAAGCGGTTCGATGGTGCCGCGCTCTTTTTCACCCACGAAGGTTTCCAACGCAACCACCAGAGTAAACGAAAGCGGAAAAAACCCGATCACCAGAATCACGAAAGGAACAAGACGCTCGAGGATCAAGCCGCCGCCGAAGCGATTCATGAATCGAATGGCTTCCTGCGTGCTATCGTCCGCAACGAATGGAAACAGCGCCATCAGCAACGTCATCGGCGCCACAATGCGCCAATCGCGGAATTGGTCGACGAACTCGCGCCGCGCCACCATCCAGATGGCATCCCAGTTACGCCGCATACGCCAACCCCTGCGCCTCAGCCATGGTCTTCAAATATACCTGCTCCAATTTTCGAGGGACTTCGTGAAAGGATATCAATGGCGCATTCATGGACGTGAGCGAGTGGACAAGTTTGGAATTCGCAACCTGCGGCGCTTCAATTCGGAATTTGAGACTGGTCCCGCCCCTCGAAACGACCTCCACCCCGGCAGGCAGGCTCAACCCGCTTGCATCGAAAACCTCCGCGAACCTTGCTTCGTATTCCACAGGACCCAACACACGACGCTGTAATTCATCCAGCGTGCCGCTCAAAAGAATCTTGCCGCGATAAATGATGGCGATATGGTCCGCCAACGCTTCGGCTTCCGCAAGGTTATGCGTGCAGATGACAATCGTCCGCTGGGATGAACGCAGACGGGCAATTTCATCCCGCACCAATCGCGACGACTCCGGGTCCATGGCGGAGGTCGGCTCGTCCAACAATAACACAGACGGATTATGCATCAACGAGCGGGCGAGCGCGAGTTTTTGCTTCATCCCTTTTGAATATTCCCCTGAGCGCCGTTGCGACGCTTCGGTAAGCCCGAAGTAATCGAACAAATATTTACTACGCGTAGCGCGCGCCTGAACATCCAATCCATAAATTTTCCCAAAGTAATCGAGGTATTCGGCGCCGGTCATGCGCAAATACAAGCCGTGCTGTTCTGTCAACACCCCCACGTTCATGCGAATCTCTTTCGGGTTCTGCGTCACATCATACCCGGCGACGCGAGCATACCCGCGCGTCGGCATAAGCAACGCGGTCAACATGCGGACGGTGGTTGTCTTCCCCGCGCCGTTCTGCCCCAGCAACGCCAGGATCTGACCGGGTTGAACGTTCAGCGTTACGCCCTGCACTGCCCAAAAATTGTTATTGAACTGCTTGCTTAAATCGTTTGTTTCGATCATAAGATAAATTTATTTTCCGATCGTTTTGTTGGCGAGCATAGCCAGCGCCTATTGTACAGTCAATCAGACAACAGTCCCCCCGCAAATTTGAAAAGTCATTAATGTACAATGGAATCCCGGCGATGCCGCCAATACAAAGCCGCGCCGGCGCATACCGCGATGACCGCCATAAACGTCTGGTTAATGTTGATGCCAGCCACCAGGGAGGCGTCGAGTCGCAAGAAGTCGAGAAAGAAGCGGATGACCGGGTAGGTGACCAAATACGCGAGGAAGATATCGCCCGACTTGAGTCGATCCGCGTACCGGCGAGAAACCCATAACAGCAACAGCATATTTGCAAAATTCAAAATCGACTCATACAAGAACAGCGGGTGGTAATAATCCACGTCGAAGTACCCTGCAAGGCGTTTTTCGGGCTCGATGTACAACCTCCACGGCAGGTTTGTGGGCGCACCGTAGAGTTCCTGGTTGAAGAAGTTTCCCCAGCGACCAATCGCCTGACCGAGCGCCAGGCATGGAGCGGAAATATCCGCCCATTCTGAAAATTTCAAGTTGTGCTTGCGGGAATAAAAAAATAGAACGATCGCGCCGCCGATGACCGCGCCGGGAATACCCAACCCGCCCTTCCAGATCGCAATCGCATCCAGCGGATGGGACAGATACCACGCCGCGGTGATGCCAGACGAAGGAGGCGGGGTGAGGATATGCCAGACACGCGCGCCAATAATGCCGCCAACGATCAAATAAATGAGCAGGTCCCAAACGATTTCCGATTCATACCCCCGCCGACGCGCCTCTTTTGAGGCAAGCCAGGCGCCAGCCACCGCGCCAAGCATCAGGATGATGCCATAAAAACGAAGGACCTGTTCCGCGCCAAACAGAAAGTAATGGATGCCGTCAAATTGAATACTCATGGTTTTTTCTCTTCCAGCATTGCCGTTCTCATGCGCGCATGCGCCTGCGCGCGGACGTGCCAAATCCTTTGAAACGCTGTAATATTAGCGAAGATGGCGATGACAGCCAGCCCAAGGTAAAGTTTATTGAAAACCAGGGAAGGCGCAAGCACAAGATATCGCTCCACCCGCGTGAGCAAACCCACTTTTGCTCCGTAGCCCAGCCCTTCGGCGCGCGCTTTCACGTATGAGACGAGCACAGATCCCGCGGCGGCGATGAAAGTCAACATGCCGCCTAACGGTTCGCCAAGGGTCAGAAAATGATACAACAACCCGCCGTAGATGATCAATTCGGAATAGCGGTCGCTGACCGAATCGACGAACGCGCCGAAATCGCCCGGCTCGCCGCGCAACCGCGCCATGGTTCCGTCTAACGCGTCGACGGGCGTCATGATCAGTACCCAAAGCCCGCCGGTAAACATCTCGCCTCGCGCCAGATAATACGCGCCGATGCAGTTGCCGATCATTCCGATGACGGTCACCATATTCGGCGTGAGACCCAAACGGTTGAAAAGCCTGCCGAGCGGGTCGAGCACCCACTTGAACCACAGGCGCAAATAATCGGTCAATGTCTTTCGCGTTGCCGCAGGAGAGGATTTATTTTCCATAGCGAATACGTTCAGCAATCATATCAGGGTTTTACGATCATTTTAGTCCTTGTGATTTACGGGAGCGTCGATGATTTACCAGAGTCTCCCAATTCCTCATCCAACGGACCGACTAACACATCGCGTTCCTTGCCGCCTCCCTGCGAGGGACCCACAACGCCCATCTCTTCCAGCTGGTCGAGCAAGCGCGCCGCGCGCGGGTAGCCGATTCGCAACCGTCTTTGCAGTAACGACGCCGACGCGCGTTGACTCTGCCGGACGATCGTGACCGCCTGCTCGATGAGACCTTCGTCTTCGTTTTCATCCGGTTCGCTCAACAATTTCTCCCAGGGCGGGGTAGCGTCTTTCTCCTCGGCATTCTTCTGCCAATGCGCGATGATCCGCTCGATCTCCATATCGGTGATCACCACTCCCTGCGCGCGCGCAGGCGAGCCGCTTTCCGGGTTCAAGAACAACATATCGCCGCGCCCCAGCAATGTTTCCGCGCCGGTGGTGTCGAGGATCACGCGGCTATCCACACCGGAGGCAACGGCAAAGGCGAGGCGCGCCGGGAAATTCGCTTTGATCAAGCCGGTCACCACGTCGGTTGACGGGCGCTGCGTGGCGACGATCAAATGGATGCCCGTCGCGCGCGCCATTTGCGCCAGACGGACGAGGTTATGTTCCGTCTGGTCGGGCGCAGACATCATCAAGTCCGCGAGTTCATCGATCAACACAACAATGCGCGGAAGGGTGACGCCGTCTTTCTTCTTCGAAATACGGCGGTTATAGGTTTCCAAATCGCGGACATGCGCGCCTTCGAGCAGGCGATAGCGATGTTCCATCTCCACCACCACCCAACGCAACACGCCGAGAATGCGCTCAACGTTGGTCTCGACCTTCCCATACAAATGCGGCAAACCGTTGAAGCGAAGCAACTCGACCATCTTTGAGTCGATCATCACCATGCGCAAATCTTCGGGCGGGTTGTTCATGGCAAAACAGGCCGCCAACGCCGTGATACATATCGACTTGCCCGAGCCGGTCGCGCCGGCGATCAACAGATGCGGCATGCGCGCCAGATCCGCCGCCAACGGTTGACCTGAAACATCGCGCCCAAGAGCCATCGCCAAAGGCGCGCCGATCTTGTGGAACGCGTCGGTTTCGAGGATCGAACGCATCCGCACGACCGAAGTATGCGTGTTCGGCACTTCGATGCCCACATAAGGCTTGCCTGGCACCGGCGCTTCGATGCGCAACCGTTCGGCAGAGAGCGCCAACGCCAAATCTTTTTGCAGTGACGCAATCTGCGCAACGCGCACTTTCATCTGTTGCGCCTCTTCCTCGGTGGCGCCCGCTTTTTTCATGAAGCCGGGCTGAACGGCAAATTGCGTCACCGTCGGACCCACGCGAAAACCGATCACCGTTGCGGCAACGCCAAACTCGGCAAGCGTCTTTTCGATCATGCCGGCGGTTTGGTTGATCGTCCGTTCATCGGGGCGGGCGTTTTGGTCGGCGAGCAACACGTTCAACGAGGGCAGGCGATCATCGCGGTCTCGCGGGGCGGCAGGCTTTTTATCTTTTTGATCGGCAATACGCAGAGACTTTCTAAATTCCGGAGGCAACGCCGGCGCGGATGATTTTTTGCGCGTGGAACGCTCCGGCTTCTCCTCCGCCTTCGCTTCCACCGGGATTTCAAGTTGGGTCGCCAGTTGGGGAGGTGGCGCCTCGCCTGCGAGTTTCAACAACCATCTTTCGAGAAAAGCCCATACCTCCAAGCCGGTCATCGCAAAGAAAAACCAGAGGACCGCCAACAACAGCGCGCCCCATAATCGATCGATCCGCCAAAATAGAGTGACGAGTCCCCAACCGATCCGGCCGCCGTCTGCTCCAGCCTCCGCGCGGATGAGCGATCCGCCTCCGCTGGCGGCGAGCAAACCCAACGTCAGGAGAGAAGCGAGCAACAGCGCGGAAAGCCTCCCCCACCCGAGAGGAGGTCCGCTACGTCGAACGGCTAGGAATCCGAAATATCCCAACCCGACCGCCACGAGGTAGGCTCCCCAGCCAAACCAAAGCGACAGGAAATCAACCCAGGGCGAGAGCGCCGAGCCTTCGGTGAAGTTTCGCAACGCGAGGAAGGTCATGAGCGCTGCGGCGAAAAGTAAAATGCCGAAGGCGTCGCGCGCGAAACGTCCAAAGCGCTCGTTGAGCCGCGCAAGTTGTGTGAGCCAATCGTTGCGCGGCTCAGGGGCGGGAGGCAGGTTGGAATGTTTTTGCATGAGAGGCTCAGGTCGCGCTTACCCCTTCGTTCGTTTCCATGTCCAGGATGGCGCGCGCAACGGCTTCGACAGCCACGCGCTGTTTGCGGTACAGATCGGCTTCAGACATGGCAAGCCTGCCCGCCACTTCGCGCACTTTTCTGCCTTCGATAAATTTCATTTCGAGGATGTTATATAAGATCCATTCGCTGGTGAAGCGGCGGTCGCCGTCCGGTTTGACCTGATCCACCGCTTTACGAAGCAGGGCGCGCAACGCATTCGCGGCGTTCCCTTCGTGTTGCTCCACCAGCGTTTGGACGACCCGCAACCGCATGAGCGGGCTGTTCGATAATTTCGGTCCGCCCCAGTAATGCGCGAGAGCGTCCTTCACCCAGTCGGCAAGGTCTGATTCTTGGGGAAGAGGTTCGGTAAGGAGAGTTGCCTTCGAGTCGTAACGCCCAGCCGCGCGCATTCGTTGGAGCAGGTCGATCTGGGGTTGCAAATTTTCGAGCGAGTGAAAAACGCGTTGTTGCAGGAGGCGGTCTTCAAGGGCAAGCGCGGCGCGGTCGGCGAGCAACCACAGCGCATCGCGTTGGTCTCTGTCCATGGGTCGGTCTGCTTTGCGCGCGATCCCCAGTAAGCCCAACAACGGCGGGATCTCGTCACGGTCGCCATTTTCGGTTTGTTTATGAAGCGGGAGTATCCAGAAGTTTCCCCAGGTGTATTCATGCCGCTTGCCCTGACCGTTCAAGTGAACGACCTTCAACGCTTCATCCAGGTTCTCATTCTCAAGCATGGAACGGTTCCCGGCGACCACACTCAAAGTTAATTCATCGCCATCCAAGGCGGCGACAAACGCGCACGGCGATTGTAAATGGTCGCGCACAGCGGCAAGCACGGTTTCGAGGAACTGTTGCAAGTCGCCGCGAGTGAGCAGGCGCTCTTCAATATTTTGCAAAAGTTGAAGTTCTTCGCGGTCGCGCCCGTAAAAAAGAAATCGCTCCCACAGCGGAGAGAACAACGTCACCGCATGTTCGAACAACAGCACCGTAACCACAACCGCCAGCGGCACAAATCCCGAATACGGCTCGCCCCCGAGGAACTCGCCCGTGCGCCGAACAAGCGTCATTGTGGTCAATGCGAGAGAAGCGGTCACCGGTCCGCGTAGGAGCCATTTGAACAGGCGGCTCTTTACCACGCGGTCAGGCCACGATACGCCGAAGAAGGCAACCGCATAAGCCATCACCACTACTAAAATCGCCACGAGCAAATTGTTGATAAAGGCGATGCTCCAAAATAAAAGCGGGTACTGTGCCGCAAGGCTTGAACCAAACAACAAGTACGGGTACGAACCGAGCGCCGGCGCGGTGGCGCCTGCCATCAGGTAGATCATGCGCCGCCTGCCGGAACGCGTCAACATGCGCGAGTAGGCGCGGATGAAGTTATATCCCGCCAGGGCAATGATCAGCAGATAAAAACCGGTAAAAAGTTGCGTCCACTGCGTGTGTTGCAAGTGAGGCGCGGGTTTTCCATCAGGTACAAGGGGACCAACCAGCAAGCCCGAGGCTAGTAGAGCGACAAACCCCAACGCGACTGCATAGACAAGGCGAATGGCAAACCTGCGCCGCCCGCGCGAGGGACGCCCCGCGGTTACCAACAGCGCGTCGGAGAAATGCAAATACGCCGGGGGAAGAAAGATGATCCCGATCCATTGCAATTGAAGGAGATATTCGATTCCCCAATTCGGAACTGTTTTATTCTGCAGAGCCTCGGTCGTAAAGACCGCCACCACGCAAAGCAGGATGATGGCAAAGGAACGCGCCACACGATCGCGCAAATTAAAAGAGAAAGCATACATCAACAGCGAGAATGCTGTAATGGCGATCCCCGCCGTCAAAATATTATTCAGCGTTTGAAGCGCTGTGAGCAATCCATCCAGCCAGCCGAAGAACATAGATTACTTGATCGTCCTGCCGAAAAATAAAGTTACATCTTGCGTGGGGTAGTAATGGTCATTATACCCGCAGAACTCGTAACCGAATTTTTGCGTCAAACGGATGCCGCCCTCGTTCTTCGATTGCATTTCAAGGATCAACCGACGCGCGTTTCTTACGGAAGCCCAAGCCTGCGCTGCCATTAGGAGAGCGGAAGCCGCGCCTTTGCGCCGTACCTCCGACGTGACTATCAGATCGGTGACCCAAGCTACCGATGAAGAATGTTCCTCTTTTGCGCACAAATAACCGATAACTGCGCCTTCATCGATAGCTACCAACGTCAGGTCGCGGCGGGTCCATTCGTCGGCGAGCGCATATTGATTTCGCGGGTAGGCCACATCCACCGTGCGCGGCAGGCGCACCTCGCGGAAACTTGCAACAACCTGGTTTGTCTCGCGCTTCAAATCTAATTGCCAGACGTAGTCGCTTCGACTTTTATGATCGAGCGCCATCAGGCGGGGAATATCGGCTGCAACAGCGGGTCGAATTTCAAACAAGGTAGTTCTCCAATTTACTGGTTTTCCACTCGGACGACGATCACACAGGGTCCGATAGTTTGTCCGGCATTATCGATGATTACAAGTTGCAGGAAGTAATCGCCGTTGGGCAGGGTGACTGTGTCCCATTCGCCGAGCGTATCGTTCTTCACGATCTTATCTCCTGCCGAAATTGTCGCCCAAATATTTGAGCCCATCGAGGAAACTTCATATTTAAAGAACGCAAGATTTGGGACATCCGCAGTGCCGGTCAACTCGATCTTGCCGCTGACCACGGCGCCCGGCTCTGGGGCTGTGAGTATAATCTGGTTCGGCACACATCCGCTCATGCCGCTGGGGGCCGCTTGGGTGGGCAACGAGGCTGCTTGAGTTGCCGCATCAGGCGCAAGTGTGTTCGGCGGTGTAAGAAGCAGGTCGAGGGTGGGGGTCGCAATCACATCTAAGCCGGGAAGCGATGGAACAACGAATGAGGCGATGAAGAATTCCGCCAAGATCAACCCAAGGACGGCAAACCCAAATAATGTTGATCGTATCAGCCGGCGTAAGGCGAATTCACGCTCAAGCCCGTACACCGAATTCCGCCATTCCAGCCAATAGCGAACCATGTTACGGGCAATGAATAGACCCCAGAGGATCAACCCGATATAGATCAGGGGCTGATAAGTTTCCAGGGAACGATAAAACTGACTCATTCCACGAACTTACAGGGCACGCAATACGCCGCGAATGATTTTTTCGATTTTTGGCGTGATCACCTTGCCGGCTTCGATGACCTCCTCATGAGTGGTTACCGTAGAGCCATCAAGGTTGGCCTTGTTGCTGATGCCCGAAAAACCCAGAACGCGCATCCCGCCATGACGGGCAACGATCACCTCCGGCACCGTGGACATTCCCACCGCGTCTGTGCCGGCAAGGCGGAGGAAGCGCAAGTCGGCAGGACCTTCGAACGAAGGACCGCTCAAGCCGCAATACACTCCTTCGCGCAATGCGATACCCGATTCAGCGGCAGTTTTACGGGCTTGCGCCATCAATGGCAAATCATAGGCTTGGCTCATATCCGGGAAGCGCGGACCGAGTTCTTCAATGTTGGGTCCCATGAGAGGGTTAGCGCCGGTCATGCCCATGAGGTTCAAATGATCGGTAATGAGCATCACATCGCCGGGCGCAAAGCCTGGGTTTACGCCTCCCGCGGCATTTGTGACGATCAGGATCTCAATGCCCATGCGCGCCATCACGCGCGCGGGCAAAGTCACTTGTGAAATGCTGTAACCTTCATAGAAGTGAACCCGTCCCTGCATTACCATCACAGATTGCCCCTCCAACTCGCCGATGACCAGCCTGCCGGCATGCCCGTGCACCGTGGAACGGGGCCAATCTGGAAGGTCGCCGAAGGGGATGGAATCCGCCTTCTGGACAGAATCAGCCAGACTGTTGAGCCCGGAACCGAGGACGATCCCGATTCGCGGGCTATGTGATGTTCGCGCCCGGACGGCTTCCACAGCCCGGTCGATTTGTTCGAGAGTGACAAATTGATTCATAGGTATCTTCTCGCTAAGAAATTTTGCCGTCAATTATCTCACGGCAAAAAAATTATATCAGATTAGAAGGTTACAAATCCCTCGCGCTCATGAAGTACAATAACGGCGAATTTTCACTTCCCTCATGACAAACAACATGCTCCCGCCCGCAAGCCGATTCATGTTGCTCCTCGCAACGTTGATTTCGCTTCTCGGTCAGGGTTTTTGGCTGGCTCCTGGCAGGTTTGAGTTCATCCTAATTTCTTTTTCCGCTGTGGGGAACATCATCCCAGGCGGCGTTTTCCTTGCGCTCGCATGGTTGTTATACATTCAGTCCCTGCGGCGCATACGCCTTTCGCAGGAGCGCATCAAACGTCAGACCGAAACCTTGCTCTCCATTCAATGTGTCGCCACGGTGGGAACTTTGCTTCTGTTAATGGATTTTCCCGCGGGGATCAAGCAGATGGGATTCTTGCTAAGCGGGACGATTACCCTATTAACCAGCATCGGTCTCTATCTTAACTTTAGCATCCCCATCGGGGAAGATGTCGGGAGGTTTGATCCTATGGCGGAAGGCAATGAGGCAAAAGCGCTTCGCGCCCAGATCGAATCGCTCAACGAACGGTTGGCTGTCGAAAAACATCGGAACACGCAACTCACCTTCCTGAACGAGCTCAGCAAGCAGTTGGAAGCCGAATTGGAATTGGAAGTTGCCGCGCAACTCGCTGTAAACACGCTCGCCCATGCGATCGATTCTTCGTTCGCATCGCTGTTATGGCACGAACCGGAACATAAGCGCTATGTGATGCTCACCGCTTCAGGCAAAGATATCGGAACAATTCCGCCGGGGTATCAACAAGACTCCACCCGAGGCGTGCTGGGGCGAACCACGCGCTTGAAAAAAACCCAAATCGTGCACGATACGCGAACCGATGCCGATTTTCTGCCGGTCGATTCGTTCACCGTGCGGTCCATGATCAGCGTGCCGATCCTCCAGCACAGCAAGATCCGCAGTGTCATCGAGATCTGTTCCGACAAAGTTTCGGCATTTTCAAGCGACGATGTAAGTATTGCTGAGGATGTGGCGCTTGAATTAACGCGGGCTTGGGAGCGGGTTAGTTATCACCAGCGGTTAAAGGAGTTGATTCAAGCGGGCACCTCGCTGACCACTTTGCTCGACCCGCAAGCCGCCGTGCAGGAGGTGGCGTTGATCGCCCAGAAAACGCTGGAGGCGCGCTTTGTATTCGTCACCTTGCTTGACCAACAGGGAAATTTCTCGCGGATTGCGGCGGCAGGCAATGCCCCGCGCTTGTTCGCCGCATTGAGCCAAAATTCCACAAACGAACCGATCATCCAAGCCGCGTTGAACTCCACGAGACCTTTCCGCATCCGCGACATACGCAAATACGCGCAACCGGGAAAAATGGACGTGGACACAACGGGCTTGAGAAGCGCGCTCGCCATCCCCATCCGGTTGCACCGGCTGAGTATTGGCACCATCATTGCGTTTGGCAAGCAGGATGGCGTTTCCTTTTCAGAGAACGACGAATCGCTCGCCGATTTGATGTCTTCGCAAGCGGCGGCGTCCATTGAGAGTTCGTGGCTGTATCAGGAATTACGCAACACGCTCAACACAACCTCCATGTTATATCAACTGAGCGTGGATGTTATTCAGGCGGAGGAATTAAGCGACGCGGCGGAACTGATCGCCCAAGCCGCGCATAAACTCACCAGCGCAAGCGAGACCGGTATCACCTTGTTGTCGAAGTCGGGGAAGATCGAAGCGGAAGTTGGCATCGACGCGAATGGATTCCACAACCGCCGCGAACATCCGCAAACCAGTATCGACCAGGCAATTCAGACCGGGCAAAGCATCATCATCTCGAACGAAAACGGCTCCATCGTCTGCTATCCGCTATTGACCGTTGGCGGAACGTACGGCGCGTTATGGATGAATATCCCTGAGAGTCGCGGGCAGAACTTTGCGAATCTGCAGACGCTGGCGAATCAAGCCGCCATTGCGCTTGAGCGCGCCATCCTGCTGGCGGAGTCGCGGCGTCAGGCGGAGGAGATCAAGCGGGCATATGCGGAGTTGGAAACCACCTATGATCGCACGTTGACTTCGCTGATGTCCGCGTTGGACGCGCGGGACCGCGAAACAGAAGGACACAGTGTGCGCGTCAGCCGTCTTGCTTGCACGCTGGCGAAGGCATTGGGATTGTCGGAACCGCAATTGAAATCGCTCGAGCGCGGCGCCTTGTTGCACGACATTGGAAAGATCGGCATCAGCGATACCATCCTGCACAAGCCGGATAAATTGACCGATGATGAATGGAAGATCATGCGCGTGCACCCTGATATCGGCGCGCGGATTGTGGAAGGTATCCCCTTCTTGAATGACGCCGTGCCTCTGATACGGCATCACCACGAACGCTGGGACGGGAGTGGCTATCCTGCCGGGCTAAAAGGCAGGGAAATTCCCACGCAGGCGCGCATCTTCGCTGTTGCAGATGTTTTCGACGCGCTGACCAGCCGGCGAAGGTATCGTGAAAAGTCCACCCCGGAAGAAGCGCTCCAGTTTATGAAGGACAACGCGGATATTTTGTTCGATCCCGATATCATCGAAGCCTTAACGCGCATTTCGCATCATGAATATACCGAGAGCGCGAACGCGCAATAAACGCGTTTCTGTTAGAGAGTGTTTCTGAAGTCTGACCCTTATTCTTTTTGCACACGGATTTCACGGACCACACGGAAAAAAGACGTTTTTCTAAAGATTTTTCCGTGAAAATCAGTCAAATCCGTGGTGGGTGCGCTAAAAGTATGTAGATGAGTTTCACTACAGACAGGAAACCCTAACCACGGAGTCACGGAAACACGGAGAAAAACAATTAAAAAAACTCCGTGACTCGGTGACTCTGTGGTTTGTCTGTTGG
>NZ_DBNHEF010000041.1:0-6595 GCF_057138825.1 Candidatus Defluviilinea gracilis | reverse complement strand
ATTTTTTGAGCGGGGACGCTAAATCTTGCGGGGCTTCCATCTACATTTGTGTAATTTCGGGAAGTTGGCAGTAGCGTAACTCTTCTGCCCTCTTCCAGATACCGTTGCGCCAAGGGATTTGCCAGAGAGCTCTCAAGCGTGTTACCCAGTTCCACATGGTTCGCCCCAGCGATTACTCTGGCTCTTGCGTATCGAAAATAATCGGCTAAAGTTTTTTGCGCCTCCGCCCTGTTGAGTTCTGGGTTCCAGATAATATGGCTCCCTGAAGTTTCATTGATGAGTAGATTATTTTCGATCTTGAGGGCGGGATTTGGTTTTCCCTGCTCGAAATTCCACACAAAAGCGACTTCGCCGTCTGTATCGTAGTAGGCAAGGTAACTGGTTAGCCCTTGCTCGGCGAGGAACTGGCGGGTGAAGCCCTCCCCCGTCATGTCTTTGGTTTGGTCAAAAAGAGCCTGCTGTTCAGCAGTGAGGGATTGATAGTAGGCGTCCTCAGGGTTCGCCGTCGGTTCGGGGGTGGGGGTCGACGTAAGCGTTGGCGGACTTGCTGTTGCAGTCAGTGTTTCGGTGGGACCAGGAGTTGTTGTCGAAATGGGAGTCGCTGTGGCGCAGGCGGATAACCCGATGCACAAGATCATCACGATTGCAAAGGAACGACGAATATGAGACATATCTTCCTCCAGACCTATTCACATCCCTTGCTCAAGTTTGCTCCTGATCAAGCGGACTCTCTTCGTGAGAGTGGAAACCGTCCACGAATACACACTGACGCATTTCCAGCGTCCTACCTTATTCAATTAACTATCCATCACCTGAAACAACGTGATCTGCATCCCATCGGGGTCTTGCAAGCGGACGTTGTAATCGCCCCAGGGAGTCATCACAGGCTCGTGGACGAGGGTCGCGCCGTGGGCGAGGAGTTTGTCCATGGCGGCGTGCAGGTCGGGCACTTGCAGGGCAAAGCGGATCTGTCCGCTGAGGCGTTCCCCTGCTTCGAGCGAGTCGATGGTCTCGGCTTGGGGTTCGTCGAAGAGTTCGAGGGTGGCGCGTCCCATATCGAGGACGAGCGCGTGACCGTCTCCGTTGTTCCAAATGGCGGCGGGTTCGATGCCGAGTCCGTCGCAGTAGAATTTCACCGCGCGTTCAAAGTCTTTTACGGTGAATGCGATACGCAATTCGAGAACGGGGTGATCGTTTGTCATATCGGCATTATATCCCCGTTCTTTTAGCGAAGGCATGACCGTCACTATGAAAGTAAACCTGCCATGGACGGGAAATTTTTTATCTTGACTCGCCCATCCCTCGCCGTTATGATGACTTTGCTCTGGAGACCGCATCATGGCTCAACACGCCCACTTACCTCAGCTCGATTCAGAAACCCTCCGCCGCGCCATGCGCGCGTGGACGACCGGTGTAACGGTGATCACCGCCGCGCATGACGGTCAGCAATATGGCATGACGGTCAACTCGTTCACGTCCGTTTCGCTGGAGCCGCCGCTGGTATGCGTCACCTTGAAGAGGCTGACCCACACGCATGAACTGGTCGAGAAGTCCGGCGAGTTTTCGGTGACGGTCCTCTCCGCCTCGCAGAAGGAGCTTTCGAGCCGCTTCGCGGGGAAACATCCGCAGGTCACTAACCGGTTCGAAGGCATACCAACCACAACGCTTTCCATCCCCGCGCCGTTGATCGAAGGCGGAATGGCGTTTTTCAATTGTCGTGTGTTGAGCATGCATACAGTTGGCGAGAATACATTGTTCGTGGCGGAGGTGATCGCGGCGCAGGGAGCGGGCGAAGGCGATCCGCTTGTGTATCATAACCGGGTGTATTGGAAGTTGAATTCACCCTCACCCTAGCCTTGTTCATTCAAGGACAGGATGAGGATGAGGGAGGTAACCTCATGCAAGATAAACTTACCCTCGAAGAACAACAGACTCTCCTCCGCATAGCGCGCGAGGCGATGATATGCCGCGTGAAAGGGGAGGCGCTTCCGCCGCTGGACGTTGCGCCGCTGACGGAACGTTTGCGCGCGGAGGGCGCGTCGTTTGTCACGTTGACGATTCGCGGAACCCTGCGCGGGTGCATCGGCGCGTTGGATGCGTATCAGCCGCTGGCGGAGGATGTGCGCGAACACGCGGTTTCTGCGGCGTTGGAGGATCCGCGTTTTCCACCCGTGAGGGAAGGCGAACTAGGGGCGATCCAGATCGAAATTTCGAGGTTGACCCGTCCGCATCCGCTGGAGTACAAAGATGCCGCCGACCTCCTGTCTAAGTTGAAGCCGCATGTGGATGGAGTCGTCCTGCGCGATGGCGTTCGCCGGGCGACGTTCCTGCCGCAGGTCTGGGAGAAGATTCCACAGCCCGGCGAGTTCATGGATAACCTATGTTATAAGATGGGCGCGGACTACGACCTGTGGCGAAAAAAACATCTCGAGGCGCTCGTCTATCAAGTGGAGGAGTTTCACGAGTGAGCGACCTTCTCAGGATTGCCGGCGCGCTTTGTGGCAATGAGTATCCTGAGTGGGGTAAAATCAGCGCATGACCGACGAAGTCTTCCAAGAGGCAGTGGAGGCGTTGCGCGAGGGAAATAAAGCGAAAGCCCGCGAGTTACTCACGGGTTTGCTCAAAACCGACCAGGGCAACGCAACCTATTGGGTGTGGATGAGCGCGACAGTGGATACGGAAAAAGAGCGCATCTACTGCCTGCAAACGGCGTTCAAACTCGACCCTGAAAATGTCACCGCCAAGCGCGGCTTGATCTTGCTCGGTTCGCTTCCGCCGGACGAAACTATCCAGCCGTTTTCCCTTAATCGCCCGCGCGCATGGGAACAAAGACTTTTGCTTGCGCACGAAAAGCCGAAGCCCAAGGGCTGGGCGGCAGTCAAAGCCAGCCCGGTCTTCCGCCTTGGTGGAATTGCCGTGTTGATCGCGGCTTTGGCGGGATTTGTTTATTTCGGGTTCGTTGTTCCGGCGCGGCAACAAGCGCGTCCTCCCACCATTACACCGGGGGCATCGCCCACGTGGACATTTACCCCCACCGCGCTCAACTCCACGAGCGAGCCTCAAGCCGCCGGCACGCCGTTCCCCTTCTCTGAATTGCTTGAAGTTCCGTATACGCCCACGGCGTTATACGTCAACACGCCGCGCTCGCCGCTGACGATGGATATGTACAGCAGATTTGATAACGCCTTTAAAAGCGGAAACTGGGATGAGGCAATCGCGGCAATGCAGGAGATCGCGCAACTCGAACCTGAATATGCCGACCCATACTATTACATCGGCGAGGCGTATCGTTTCAAAGGCGATATGGCGAGCGCGATCGACGCCTACAACTTCGCGCTTCAAGCGGACGGGGAATTTGGTCCCGCCTACGTGGGGCTGGCGCGGGCGCGTATTCACATCGACCCCGGCGCGAACACCGAACCATTGCTCGATGAAGCCATCCGCTTCGACCCGAACTTTGGCGAGGCGTATCTCGAGCGCGCAAAAGTCCGTTTGCGCGATAACAATATCGTCGGCGCGATCGCCGATCTCGACAACGCCAACCGCCTCCTGCCGAATTCACCGTTGGTGTATTACACGCTGGCTGTGGCGCGGCAACGCGAAGGGGAGATCGACCTCGCGCTGACCACCGCCCTGCATGCCAACCAACTCGACACCACACATATGCCCACCTATCTGTTGCTCGGTCAGTTGTATGAAGCGACCGGCAACTCCGCCGATGCGACGCGCGTTCTCAATATTTACCTGAAATACAACGAAGGCGACGCGGACGCTTACATGTTGCTCGGCAGGATGCAATTTGCCGATGACGAATATGAAGAGACCATCGGCGCGATGAACCGCGTGATCGGCATCGACCGCAACCGGCGCGAGGCATACCTCTATCGTTTCTATGCCAACATTGAATTGGGGAACGGCGCCGCCGCCGATGAGGATCTTGACCGCCTGCTGGTCTATTACCCCGATCTGTTCGAGTTCAACATTGCCCTGACGCGCGCGCATTTGATCCAGAAGCGCAACGGGAGCGCGTTACAGATCATCGAGAAGGCGATCAGCCTCGCCGAAACGGATGAACAACGCGCCACCGCGTATTTCTGGGCGGGCGCTGTGTATGAGGCGCGCGACGAACTCGATCGAGCCGCCGAATATTGGCAGTTGCTGTTGGATTTACCCGAAGACGCGACCACCGCGGAACAACGCGCGGTTGCCGAAGAACATCTGTTGGAAATCCCCACATCGACTCCCGCCGTCACCCCCACCAAATCGCGGACTCCGACTCGCACCCCCCTTGTGACTGGCTCGCCCTCCCAAGCGAAGACCGCCACCCCAACCCCCACACGCACACCGAGTCCTACGCCGACGAAGTGAACAAAAAAACGACTGAGAAATCAGTCGTTTTTTTGTTCACCAGCGTTCCCAAATTTTTTCCGATCCTCCTCGCACGGACATAACGCGCGCAGGTAATGCCAGTTGTAAATGCCGTAATCGTGACCATCCTCCCAAACGAGGGTCAGCGCGTAGGAGCCGGTCTTCACCACGTTTGCGAGCCGCGTGGATGGCGACTCCGCCATTTTGAGGACGAACACATTGGGGTCGGGTTCGGGCTTCATATTTTCATGCCCGCCGCGGCACGAAGCGCACGGACATGCCGCGCGTAACAGATCGAAGGGATACACGCTGGTGTGCGCGTCGTCCCACACGATGGTCAGTTCGCGCGTCTTTTTGTTGGCGGTGATGTTGGTGGGGTGTTCGGTCATATTGTATTCCTCCAAATCAATGTGGCAATCCATAAGACAAGATTCTCTATCGTACATGTGCACCGCTAAGTGTCGCCATGCGACACCCGCAAAGAACGCAAAGAAAACCTTTTTAACTTGGCGACCTTAGCGTGCTTTGCGGTAAAAATCTTCTTATGTACGGTAGAGAAAGACAAGATCGATCCTGTTATTCGCTTGTTGTATTTCGTCGCGCAATCGCAAAGTGAACTTTGCGGCACATCTTTTTACGGCGATGGAATATAACTCAAAAAGTCTGCCGCCGCCCAGCCGTTGCGTGTTTCGTCATACGGGGCGACGAGGAACCACCACACATATCCATCGAGCACAACGGGTCCATCTTGTACGAGGAAGACCTCTGAATCGAAGCCGAGGAATGCCGACTCGCTGTTGAGTCCCGCCTCCGAACGGATGCGAAGTCCCTCGCCATCGGTGCCGGTGATCTGCACATAATTGCCGATGGCGATGCCGGTGGGGACGGGGGTCGGCGCGAAAGGGTCGATGGTCGGCGTGGGCGGCGCGTTGGAGGTTACGGTGGGGGCGGCGATCACGGTCAGGTTGGCGGGGGCAAACCCCACGTCCGAAGGTTGAAGCGGTGAGGTGAATCCAATGGAGATGACGGTGATGAGAAGCAACAAGCCCGCGATGAGGAGCGCGCCGAGCATCACGCGTCGGTTGAAGAGTTGTCTAAGGTTCATGGTTTCATTTATGTTTCAACAAATCCATCCCGCGCGGCGGGACGAGTAATTTTAACGCGCCATGCTTAATATGGATGTTTACTTGTTGCGCGGAACCGCGCGGCTCGCCGTCGGTTTGGATCAAAAACGGCGATTCGCCCTCGATGCGCAAGGAGCGAAAGGATATCTTGCGCGCCACATCCGAGTTGATATGGCGGCCCGTCATCATCTCATACGCATGGCGGAGCGCGTCGCCGAGGTGTTTGCCGCTGAATAACCACAGGTCGAGCAGGTTGTCGTCGAGACAGGCATCGGGTGAAAGTTTCGAAAGCCCGCCGAGATAATGACGAATGTTCGTGGCAACGGCGACGATATATTGCCCTTCCACTTCCTGCCCGTCTGCCCACAGCCGCAACTTCACGCCGTTATAGTTCGCGGCTTGCATGAGGGTTTGCGCGGTGAACTCCGGAAAGGCAAAAAATTTTTCAAGGCGGATGCGCGGCTCGAGCGCGTGGATGGTCAGCGCGTCCAGCCCGATGCCCGCCCACATCATGAACGTGGTGTCGTTGCATACGCCCGCGTCAATCGCGTAACAGGGCGCGTGGGCAAGGGTTTGCGCGTTGTGTTTCAATACCCAGAAATTTGTCAGGGTGAACGGGCGCAAGCCCAGTTCGATACTCCACACGTTTGCGGTTCCCGCCGGCAAGACTCCCAGCGCGGTATCCGAATCGATCAACCCGTTGACGACGTTGCCGATCGTGCCATCGCCGCCGACGGCAAACACCGCGTCTTTTTTCTCGAGTGCGGCTTGCTTCGCCAACTCCACCGTGTGCGGTCCGTTTTGGGTTTCTGCGGCTTCGGCGCTCCACCCCGCCGATGCGAGGGTCTTCGCCACCGAGTTGATGAACGGTTTGACGGAAAATCTCCCCGCCGCCGGGTTGTAGATGATGACCGCGCTGCGCATGAAGAGATTATACCCGCTGGCTCGACCGTCTCATTGCCGGGTGATTGCAACAGGTGCGCTAAAAGTATGTAGATGAGTTTCACTACAGACAGGAAACCCTAACCACGGAGTCACGGAAACACGGAGAAAAACAATTAAAAAAACTCCGTGACTCGGTGACTCTGTGGTTTGTCTGTTGG
>NZ_DBNHEF010000040.1:0-2538 GCF_057138825.1 Candidatus Defluviilinea gracilis | reverse complement strand
CCACCGACGCCTTCGCGGACATATCGGAGGGATCGTATACGACCTCCGATTATCCTGTGATGTCGGATTTGGTAACCTTTGCCTCACGGCAGATTGACGCCGCCTTTGGTCGCATGGCTGGATTTTTTTATCCCACGACCGATGAAGTGACCTATTACTATAACGGCTCTGGGAGAGCGACGCAGTACATTGACGAATTTGTTTCGATCTCCTCTGTTGCGGTCGCTGAAAGCGGCGGGTTGTCCTCCACCGATTACACGACATGGGTCGAGGGGACAGATTACATCACTTACCCGTACAATGCGTCGGCTTTAGGCAAACCATTTACCGCGCTGGGCTTAGTGGATTACGCAGGCACAAAAGGCGCGTTTTACAGCGGACAGAAATCCGTCAAAGTGGTGGGCGTGGCTGGATATTCCGCTTCGCCTCCCGCGATTGTCGCCAAAGCCTGTAAGATTCAAGCGGTGCAATGGTTTATGAAAGCGAAGATGGGTTATCAGGTGGTGAATAGCGGCGAGACCGCCGCCGCGTTGAACTACGCGCTGGACGATAATGTGCTGACCATTCTCAAACCGATATTCTTGGAGTTCTCGTGAGCAACGCGATTGATAACGCAGTGAACGCTTTACAAGCCCTCTCGTTGGCAATGACCAGCGTGGACATAAAATCCGCGCCCGCCTATCCCATCGAGAACATTGACCCTCTGCCGATGTCGGTCGCTTATCTCGCGGCTGGCAATTTAATGAAAATCAATTATGGGATGCTTGAAATTTTTCCGCAGATCAATATCGAGTTTCATTTCTCGCGCTTGAATTTGAAACAGGCATATCAGCAGATCAACGCGGTGGCATACGAATTTTCGCAAAGATTATCAGGCGATCCGACATTATCGGGCGCGGTGGATACGCTTTTTTCAGCGGACGCGGGAGTCCCGTTTGCCGTCCGCCCATATAACTGGGGACGCCCGCAAGGCTCGCAGGTTGACTTTTTTACGCAGATGCTAATTTTTGAAATCGTTGTTAAGATCGTGGAAAGCCCGATCACGCCATGAAAAAGACTCTTGCTATTGTCGGCTCATACACTCCCACTCGCACTGCCTTTGACTTTTCGCGGCAGGACTGCGATATTTGGGTATTCAACGAGGCGGTTGCCGCTGTATGGTGTCGGCGTGCTGACGCGGTATTCCAGTTGCATGACCGCGTGATTTGGAGTAACCCGCTGAATCGCAATGACCCAAATCACGTGCTGTGGATGAAAAACATCACCGCCCAATGTAACGCTTGCGGCGGGAAAGGTTGTCCCGCTTGTGTGAATGGCATGTACACGCCAAAGGTGGGCAGGCTCGACACAGTTGTCTACATGCAGGCGGAAGAAGCCGATGTGCCGATGTCGAAGGCATATCCATTGGAAGGCGTCAAGAATTTATTCGGCGGCGATCACTTCTTGTCCTCCTCTGTTTCGATGGCTCTCGCGCTCGCCTTGTACCTCGGTCAATATGAGCGCGTTGAAATTTACGGCGTCGGCATGAAAACGAATACGGAATATCAATTCCAGCGCGAGGGCGTCGCCTATTGGCTCGGATGTCTCAAAGGCGCGGGAATTAGCGTTCATTTCGAGGGCGATTCGTTCGCCTGTCCAGTGTATGGCTTTGATGGCGCGGCAGTGATTCCGTATGAGCGTTTCGGGGAGCGTATTGCCGTTCTGCAAATTGAGATTGATAAGTTGATGAATCAATACGGAGAATTGCGCCTCGCAATTCATAAGCAGATCAACGCGATGGAGGGCGGCGCAGGGCAGACGGCGCAAGCCGATATGATGAAGGATGTGGAGAAAATCGCCGAATTGACCGCCTCGCTTGGGATGCTCGGCGGGGCGGAGCAGGAAAATATACGCTATCAAAAGCGCGCGGATGCGATGATTGAGACGGGAGAGAAATTTATTTTTGCCCGTCAAGAGTTCGAGTCCTCCGCGCATAACGCGCAAAAGGCACTAGTGGAAATCGAAACGCAATACATCTCTATCGCTACTACGCTTGGACATATCGAGCGCAACGCCCTGCAAGCGGCGAAGCGTTCGCCAAAGCGGAAGAATCTATTCGAGTTATATCGCAAGACAATGGATCAATACCTGGACGCAGACAGGCGCAGAGCGTTCTTTCGCGGGGTGCTGAGTGAGAATCAAGGCTACATGAATTATTTAGATAGTCGCATCACGGCGGCAGGCGGCTCGAAAAGCGAAGCCGTGATGTTGGAGGCGTTGCAAAATGAGTTGGTATGACCCTCGCAACCCTTCGCAGTTACAAAGCGAGCCGTGGCTTGCCCCGAAAATAATTGACCGCCTTGAATCCATCTTACACCCCGACTTCGAGGTGATTGAGTTTGGCGGCGGCGGTAGCACGCTCTGGTTTGCCGAGCGCGTTCGGCGCGTGGTTTGTTACGAGAATAATCTTGAATGGTATACCGCGCTGGACAACAAGAATCTCGATAACGTTGTTTTACAATTTGGCTCGTTCCCGTTGGAAGAGGAAACGGACAAAGA
>NZ_DBNHEF010000039.1:0-24943 GCF_057138825.1 Candidatus Defluviilinea gracilis | reverse complement strand
CCCGCCCCTACCGCAACGATCAATTGTGATTCAAATATCCCTGATCTTCGAGATACTTGACGATAATACGGGCATTATCTTCAGGGGTCGCGCCGAAACCTTGCAGGGTGATCTCGGGTTTGATCGGCGGCTCGTAGGGATCGTCCACGCCGGTGAAGCCCATCGGCTTGCCGTCTGCCACTGCCTGACGCGCCTTGGCATACAAGCCTTTCACGTCGCGCTCTTCGCAGACTTCGACGGGTGTATCCATGAAGATCTCGATGAAATTCTCGCCCACCATCTTGCGGGCTTCTTCGCGCGTGGCGCGGTAGGGGCTGATGGCGGCGCAGATGACAATGCCGCCCGCGTGCACGATCTCGCCCGCCACAAAACCGATGCGTAGGATGTTGGTATCGCGGTCTTCCTTGCTGAAGCCGAGTCCTTTGCTTAGGTGCGTGCGCACTACGTCGCCATCGAGGATGGCGGTCTCGCGTCCGCGTTCGAGGAGCAGGGATGTAAGCACGGCGGTGGTGGCAGATTTGCCGGAGCCGCTCAAGCCGGTGAACCAGATTCCAAATCCCTGTTTGTGGCGCGGCGGGTAGGTTTCGCGCAGGATTTCAGCGGTCTCGGGGCGGGTGAACCAGCCCGGCAGTAATTTGCCCTTCGCGAGATATTCCTCGCGCACCTGCGTGCCGGAGATGTTGGCGGTCTTTGCGCCCTTGGGGACATCCTTCTCTTCCACGTAGCGGTCTTCATCGGGAAGATAGACCAGCATTTCGAACGGAACCATCTTGACGCCCAACTCGGATTCGTACTTCTTCATGTTCTCCTGCGCGTCATACGGACCGTAAAACGGCTTGCCCGTGGAATCATTTCCCGGCCCCGCGTGATCGCGCCCGACCACGAAATGATTCGCGCCATGGTTGCGCCGAATGATGGCGTGGAGCAGAACTTCTTTCGGACCCGCCATGCGCATGGCTAACGGCAACAAACTGAGCATGGTGCTGTTCTTGTCGTAGTGATTATCCACCAGCGCTTTGTACGTGCGAGTGCGGGAGTAGTGATCCACGTCGCCGGGCTTGGTCATGCCCACGGTGGGGTGGATCAACAGCGAACCGTTCACTTGAGCCGCCGCGCGTTTGGTCAACTCTTCGTGGATGCGGTGCAGAGGGTTGCGGGTCTGGAAGGCGACGACGTTATCGTGCCCCATCGCTTCAAGCCGTTCGCGCACCTGCGCCGGGGTGAGGCGCAGGTCTACGAAATCGTAATATTTGGGAAGGTTGATAACCTTCATGTGGCCCGAGATGCAGACCTTGTTCCAGCGTCCCATTTCGGAAACCATCGGGTGTTTGGTGTCGGTGGAGCCGTAGGCGAGCGCGGCTTCGGTCTGCGGGTCCCAGTGAAAGACTTCGTCAAGCGTCATTACGGCGATCAAGTCGAAATTGGCGTTGCGAAGCGCCAGATCCTCGCCGACGGTCGGCAGTTCCTTGGGGTCAGCCGTCAATGTGATGGGGAGGGGCCACAAGGTCCCGTCTGCCAGACGCATCTCTTTGAGCACGCGGTCATAGTCCGCTTTGCCCATGAAGGTGGTCAGCGGTGAAAAACCGCCGGTGGCGATCAATTCGAGATCGCAAAGATTGCGCGTGGTGATCTTGATGGAAGGCAGTTTGGCGGCGTGGGCGAGAAGTTCCTCGCGCTCTTTGCCCTCTACAACAAGGTTCACCAGTTTTCCCCCATACGGGGCGATCAGTTTGGCTTTCGACATTGTTACTCCTTGATTGACACAGATTACTCTGTTGGGTTTGCTATGCGAGGCGCAATTATAACCTAAAATTCACCCGCTGAATTTTGAAGAGGTTACAAAAGATTATTCAAGACAGTATAACGAATCGATCACAGGGATCGCATCCGGCGATATCGATTCCAACCTGCCCATGATCCGGCATACTTGTTGCGCGATATAAGGGTCGGCTGAAATCACCGGCGCGAGTTCGGTCAGGCGCTCTGTATCCCCGGTAACTGCGTATGCCTGGAGGAACGGCATCCATTCGATCAGGTCGGATGGGGCGAAGCCCAGCGCCTGCGCTTCTTTTCCCAAGCCGACGATTGCTTCCCACTCCCCGCGTTGACGAGCCAGATCGGCAGACTGGTAAAAGTAGCACCAGCCGCGCGGAGGCTCGGGTCCGAAAACAAGTTGAGGCGGCGTGTGAGGCGTTTCATCCGCGAGAACATGTTCGAGTTCGGAAAACGATCCGATGACGCGAATCGAATCCGATTCAGTAGTGGAAAATTCAGGCTGAAGTCCATCAATCACATGCACGCATGAACTGGGCGATGGTTGCGAGATGATCAGGATGTTGCGATAATTTTTGTACGTGAGGATTCCGCGGCGATTGTCATACTCCTGCCGTTCGCGGGTAAGAACCTTTTGCACAGTATTTTTATTCAGGACAGCCGCATACAGCGAGGGCTGCGCCATCTCGTCGTTCTGACTTTCAGGATAATACAGAAAATTTGCGGGTCCCCAAACAAAATAATCCTCTTCGGTCGACACCGAAGCGATATTTGCGATCAATGTAGTGTTGGTTTGAAATTGCGGCGCGCGCCATGCAACCTGCCACCAGAAATCGCGCGTCCGTTGAGTTTGGGTCGCGTATTGCAATCCGTTTCCGTAGTGAGTGAACACAGAAGCAAGGATGAAAATCGCGAGTATGCCCCAACGCGCCGATGGTTTCGACAACCCGGACACCCATGCCGCGATGAGGATCGCCGCGCCGAGGGAAGCCGCAAGCGTGTAACGTGAAAACGAGGGGAACCACACTTCCCGGTTGGCGAGCGTCACCGGCGCCAGCCCGAACACGAGCGCCGCCAACCCCAGCCAGATCATCTCGCTCTTCCAGGTTGAGGAGTCGGTTTGCGCCGCGTTATCTTGCGACTCCATTCGCCGTAGCATAACAAACGACAGCGCGACCGAAGCAACTCCGATCGTTAGCCCGATCAAACGATGGGTGTTCTCTTGAACCAAGCCAACTTGTTGAAGCGGCGTTACCCAGGCGGCAACCAACGTTTCGAACATGTTCTGCGCTTGCGAATATCCCCACCGAAATATCGTCTGTAACGGGTAGAGAAATACATCGCCTAATTGCATCCCTACATCGGTCGCGCCGCGTTCATTTTCAAAGAAGAAGATTCGCCACGCAAAGAATAGCGCAGGAACAAGCAGCGCGGGGAATCCTTGCTGGAACGCGCGGATGACCTTTTGCCGGGCTGACGCTCCCTCTCTCCATGTCAAAAGAAAGATGCACGTCCAACGGATCGCTTCAAAGCCGATGTACCATTCGATCTGCGAAAGATAAAACAATCCCAACAGGATCGAGAATCCATGCAAGAACCATGCGCGACTTCGATGTGGAGTTGTGACTGCCTGCATCGTGAATGCAACAGACCAAGTTGCAGAGGCGAGACCGGCAAGATAATATTGATAGGTGATGCCGTTGGGTTGCGAGAGAAACCCGGGATAGATCAGGAAAAGCAACGAGGTTATAAAAGAAAACGTGCGCTCACGCGGCCACAGGGTTATGCAAAACGTCCATACGCCCAGCGCTCCGAGAACGCGAAACGCAAACGCCGAGAGATTGTAATAAAGCGGATTCGCGCCAAACAAGGCAAACAGCGGACTCATCAAGAGCGCGCCTGCCGGGCGGTCGATGCTGTAAATTTCACGGATCGCCTCCGCCCCGCGCGCGCCCGCCGCGAACATGATGTACCAATCGTCAAAATAATATCCGAATCGAAAAACAAACGGCAGATAGACCAATGCCGCGATCACGGTCAGCAAGATGCCAGCCATCAAACCATCGGACAATTTGTTGACGCGAAGATGCATGTTCATTGTGTTGATATTTTAATTCGAGTCCCCGAATTGCTGGAAGCCAAAACAGCGCCGATCAACCGTTGGACATTGATCCCATCCTCCAGCGGACAAGACGACTCAACCTCGCCGCGCGCGACGGCGATGAAATGTTTCATCTCGTCCATGAACATGACGTTGCGTTCAAACTCAGGGGCGGGCTGGTACACCTCCCAAGCCTTTTCCCCCCCTTCGACTTCGCCTACGTTATCAATGTGACTCCGCTCAGCGCGATAGATCTGCGTCGCGCCATCTGCGAGATTCCACTGCAACGAGCCTTTCGTACCGACTACTTCAAAATAATGCGCGGGCGGTTGTTGGTTGTAATCGAGATGGATGCTTCCCAGCGCACTATTCTCAAACCGCAGACCGATCTTCGCCGTGTCTTCCACGTCCACTTCCAAGTCGCTGAGTTTAGCGGTGAATCCCCAAACGGATTCGACTTTCCCGACCAGCCACGGAAGATAATCGAGCGAGTGACATTGAGTCAACACAACGCCCCCGCCCATGTCGGCGCGCGCCGCGTAGCCTTGACGATAGTCCTCCCACGGATGCCATGCGGGCAGGTATTCGCCGAAATGTACATGCGCCGAGATCACACGTCCGATCTCGCCATCCGAGATCAACTGCTTGGCTTTCATCATCCCTGGATGAAAACGAAATTGGAATCCGACGACGACGCGTCCGCCGCCCTTCTTGAGCGCGGACTCGAGTTCGTCAATCCGATCCATCGAATGCGAGAGTGGCTTCTCCAGCAACAGCGAGCATCCCGCTTCCGCGGCGGGGATGGCGACATCAAGATGAAGCGACGTGGGATTCGAAACGATGACTGCGTCGGGCTTGTGTTTTTCGAGCGCGGCTTGCAAGTCAGTTTCTTGAGGGAATCCTGCCAACTCTTCCTCGGGCATGGTCGCCTTGCGCGTACGATATAAAACAATATCCTTCTCGCCCAATGCGATGAGATTCCGCATGTGGCGGCGACCGATGGAACCGAGACCTGCGATTAAGAATTTCATAAAACCCTTTTACCACAAAGGACACGAAGGACACAAAGTTTATAAACCCAAAGGTTTTCCTTTGTGCTCTTTGTGTCCTTCGTGTTTAAAAAAATCACCAATCCAAATCCTTTTCAAACTTCCATTTCACCAGCATCTCACCCGCGACCTCTTTGAACACGTATCTATCCTTCGCGGAAAATAATCTCTGCCAATTGCCAGCCTGTCCCTTCGGGAGGAAGGACGCGATTCCCTCATCCCGTTTTGCCTGCCACTCCTCATCGGGATTGGATGTCATCTCGGCTTGAATCTTCTTCTCCAGCGATTTGTGAATCGTCTTCACGCCGAGAAATTTCCACAAACGAGACATTTCCTTGAACGGATTGTTCAGCAAATCCTCGTAGCGCAGACTAAAATAGTTTTTGCCGTACAGTTTTCGCGCTTCGTCGTCGGTCTCTTGCAGGTTGGTCACCCATCCCTTCGCCACGCGGCGGATGAACGACTCGGTGAAGATCGAACGGCGTCCGTCGCTGAACGAAGCGGAATCAGTCCGAAGATCCGCAATGATGCGTTTGTCTTCCGCGGACAAAAATTTGGAGTCCTCCACAAAATTCCGAAAGCGTTCCGAGATCAGCACATCGCGTCCATCGCGGACGATGTAGACGAGTTTCGCGTCGGGGTAGATCGCGCGCATGTCGCGCACCGCCGCGCCGTGAATCGTGGACGAGGGGCTCTTGTCGCCGACGATGCGTTTGCCTTCGCGCGCCGCGTCGCGTTCCATGATGAAATCGGCGGCGGCGCGGAGGACAAGCGGCGAAAGATCGCGCGCATGATTCCAGCGATTCGACTTGCGCGTGAGCCACTCCTCCATTTCAGGCGAATCGACCAGCGCCTTCAACAGCGGCTTGCGCGTGAAGAAGTGCGCCTGATAGTTGCAATGCACGTCGGGATGCAGACGCGCGAGGCGCATGAGGAGCGTGGTGCCAGAACGCGCATGACCGAGGATGAAAAATTTTTCGCGCGGGAAGAATTGTTTTACCTCGTCCACTTCCTCGCGCGTGATGGCAGGGATGGCGTTGCGGCTTTTCTTTTTCGGTTCGCCTTTGAGGAGAATTCGGGCGGCGGATTTGATTCGGGCAAGCAATTCCATGAGACCTCGTTCGAGCATGCGATATAAGTTCTAACTCTTCACTTTGAAAATTCGGAGTTCAACTCCGAATTTTCAAAGCAGCAATGGCAGGGATGGCGTTGCTGCTTTTCTTTTTCGGTTCGCCTTTGAGCAAAACGCGCGCGGCGGATTTGATGCGCTTAATTGTCTCCACGAATTTCTCCAGGATCAGCCAGAATCTTCTCCCATTTTATTAGTTCTATATGTAAATAAGCTTCTCGTTCTGCAATATAAATTGTATTATTGTCTATCCAAGAAACAGGAGAACGCATATCGAATTTGCAACTACGAGTAGGATAATTGTTGTATAACCCTAAGTCGCGTTGCAAAAACGGAAACTGTCTATATCGAACGATGATCTCGATATGATCCATCCCACCATGACCATTATTTGTTTCACAATACATACTTATCATCTTTGTACCATCTGGCGAAATCTCTTCATGGGTTGGAGTTTGATGCGAATGATAACGATGGAAAGGTATTGTCGCCAATGCAAAAAGGATGGATACACCGCCGATCAATAAAACTACCAGCCGTTGAAATATACTCCCAAAAAACAACATGACAGAAGTTACACAACTAATAACTATCACAAAGGAAGAGAAGCCAATTGAAAACCAATCGTTATACCAAGAGTAATCAGTCAGCACACCTAACCAAAAGACGCAAATAACAAGAATATTGAAGGCAAGCGAAGTTTTCCAAATGATACTTTTTCGTTTTGGCTCAAGTTGTGTCTTCTGCATATTACCTCCTCCAGTTCAACATCCTCATCCTTCCAACTTCCTCACCCCACTCACGTCGGCGAACAACGCCAGCTCGCGGATGGACTTTTTCTTGACGGGATGCACAAGGTCGGAGGCGATGTCCATCAATGGCACGAGGACGAACGCGCGTTCGTGCAGGTGCGGATGCGGAATCGTGAGCGCGGGCGAGTACAGCACGAGATCGTCGTAGAACAAAATGTCAATGTCAATCAGGCGCGGACCGTTCGGGAACGACTCTTTCCGTCCCAACGCGACTTCCAGCCGCTTGAGATGTTTGATCAACTGTTCGGGCTTGAGATACGTCTCGACGCGCACGACCTGATTGAGAAATTTTTCCTGTTCCTTGAATCCCCACGGATCGGTCTCATACACCGCCGACCTTGCTTTCACTTCCATTTGCGGGGCAAGCGACGCGATCGCTTCTTTTAAATTCGCGGCGCGGTTGCCCATGTTCGAGCCCAGCGCGAGATATACGACATGTTCATCCATAATTTTTCTTCTTTCTAAAAAATATCAAAGCCAATGTTCATGTCATGCTGAGCGGAGCGAAGCATCTCTCCTCCCACAGGATACGTTCTTGGCGTGTCAGAGATTCTTCGTCGCTCCGCTCCTCAGAATGACATGATACCGACTTTGCGGGCTTCGCGGTTCGAAGACTCGTCAGACAGTGTTATATCGAATGTTCATCGTAATGCCCGACCACATCGTCGTTGAGCCAGCCTTCGATGTCTGCGTTCTTAAACGCGTCGTCGGGCAGGGACGCGGTCAGGTCGAGCATGGCGCGGCGCACCGACTCGAAGTGCTTGAACAGGTCGCCGTCGGACCATGAAGCGTATTTCTTCGTCAACTCCACATTGAACGAGTCGGTGTCGCGGCTTGTCCACGTGAAGCCTGGTGAGTTGAGAATCCCCGTGATGATGCGCACGCCTTCCTCCCACCAACCGATGATGTGCGCGACCAGGTCGTGAAAATTTTCAAATCCCTGCTTCGCTAAAAATTCTTTTTTCTTTTCCTCGTCGAGCGCGTTGAAACTTTCGATGTACTCCGCCCATTCGTTTTGCAACAAGTCCAGCGTGAGGAAGCGGCTCAACACGACGAGATGCTCGCGCGCGTGATGGATGAAGATGCCGTCCGCCCACACTTTGACCCGTCGATTCTCGAACACCGCTTCATTCATCGGCTGGATGTCTGCTTCAGTTTTCTGACGCGTCTTCTCGAAGTGCGCCAGAAACTCGGCTTCGTCCCAACTTTTGTATTTCGCCACCGCCTCCGCGTTGAACGCGTCGAAATCATATTTCTTCCGTTCGAACTCGCGCTCCTCCGCGATCGCGCGGATGATCGGCATCCCCTCCTCCCACCACGCAAGGATGTGCGCCAGCATATCGCGGAACGATTCAAACCCGACAGTTTTGAGCCGCGCCTCCTGCTCCGCTTTGGGCAGGCGGTTGAATCGCTCGACGTACGTTCCCCATTCGAGATTGATGTAATCCAACGTGCGTTGTTTGGTGATGGGCATGAAGATTCTCCGATGGTGCGCGTACCGCAAAGTTCACTTTGCGATTATGAATCGCAAGATAAATCTTGCGCTACAGTTCGTCGCTTATTTTACCCTCGAACCGCGCTCACAAAATCTGCGAACAGACCATACGCGGTCTCTTCGGGTCCGCCCTTCATGCCTTCGCGCTCCGAAACGATCACCGAATAATTGGGCAACACGTCCGTGCTGAACGTCAGCCCCGACGCCGAGCCCATCATGCCATACAGCGGCGACGTCGCATCCACCAACTCAGGCGACACCCTCCCTTTGACTCGATTCCCCACGCGTTCAGCGGATGCGACCAACTTCCAACGCTTCTTCTCCGCTTTTGCCTGCTTCACCATCCCAGCCGTGATCTCCCGTATGCCTTTTCGCTCCACCTCCTGCGGCTTGAGCGGTCGCGAAGCATCCATCAGCACCGTCGCCAGCGCCGAGACTTTGATCGCCGCGTCCCAGCCGTCCACGTCGCCCGAAGGGTCCGTCTCCGCGATGCCGATGCTCTGACAATATTTCACTGCGTCGTCAAACGACTCGCCGTCTTCCATCCGTGACAAAATTAAATTCGTCGTCGCGTTGATGATTCCTTTAAACGAAGTTAACTCAGCCAGCGGCATCGCCTCGCGGAATGTCGAAAAGACTGGCGAGCCTCCCAATACCGTTGACTCAAACCGAAACTTTTTATTTTTCGACTTCGCCAACGCGGTCAACTCTTGATATGCGTGGACGACTGTGCCTTTGTTCGCCGTGATCGCGTGCATATTCGCGTTCAACGCCGCGCGGACGTGGTCAATGGCAGGTTGACCCGATTCGTAGTTGACGGGGGAATTTTCGAACATCACATCCGCTTGGGAATGTTGAATGACGGCGAGAGAGTCGGCAACTTGGAAAGTGGAAAGTGGAGCGATGGAATTTCCGCTTTCCACTTTTTCCAACGCTTGCCCAACATCAATCCCATCAGGGTTCACCGCGAATCCATGTCGTCCCGTGGCAATGCCTGTGACCGAATAGGTGATGTCATAGTTTGATTTCAACAAGTCGCGTTTGCGTTCGAGCAGTCGAGCCAACGAGCGGGCGACGTTTCCAAATCCGATGAAGCATAGTTTGTAGTGCATAAAGACTCCTGTGTTTAAGTTTCAAGTTTCAAGTTCCATGTTTCATGTTTCATGTTTCATGTTTCATGTCTCTGCCACTTGGAACTTGATACCTGAAACGTGAAACGCTTATAGCGGCGGCCACGGCATCGCGCGGCGGTCACGCGGTTGGCGGGGGAAAATCCCGCGTTGACGGATCACGTCTGCGCGGGTGCAGAGGGCAGAGATTTCGTTGGGGGTGAGATAAGGCTCAAGTTGGCGAGGCAGGTCGAAGTCCGAGGAGGGAGGCGAGTGGAAAGTGGAAAGTCGAGAGAGGAGTTCGTCGGGAATCTTCTGTCCGCCAAAATCCCACAATACGGTGCGAAGTTTATCATCTTCGTGAAAACAGATGCCGTGATCTATCGCGTAGAGTTTGCGCGTGTCATTTTCAAAAAAGACGTGCCCGCCTTTGCGATCCGCGTTGTTGATGAGCAGGTCGAACAACACGACGGGCTTGAGGAGTTGTTTGTCGTCGTCTGAAAAAGTGAAGTAGTGATATTCGGGATCGTACTCGATGAATTGCTGGATCGAACCCGCGCCGTAGGGACCGTCTTCGCGCAACGCGGTGAACGGGACGATGTGCAAGCCCAGCGACTCGCTCACGAGATACGCCGCCACTTCGCGCTGCGCCAGCGATTGTTCGGGAAAGTCCCACAACGGTTGCTCGCCGCGACTCGGTTTGTAGACGGCGGGATACGTTATGTCTTCGTGCGTGACCTCGACCAGAAACGTGTAATTCGAGCCAAGCATGAATTGACCTTTGAGTTCAAGGTCGCCGTGTTGGAGGGCGGATGTCAATTGTGTTTGGTCGGGATTGGTCATCGGTGGATCGAAGGTCAAAAGTCGAATGTCATATGTTGACCTTTGACTTTCGACTTGTGACTTTATTTTTGACTTTAATGAAAATGCCCGTTCTTCTTGGGACAAAAATGCCCCTCGGGTTCTTCGGGTTGACCACACTGCGGACAGATCGGGCGTCCGCGCGAGACGACTTCCATGCCCCAGCGCGAGAGCATCTTCACCTGCGTGCGCGTCGCCCAAAAGCGGATGACCGCCGCCGTCTCTGGATCATCTTCCTCGGTGAGAATTTCTTTTGCGAACAACACGATGAGATCGCGATCTTTGTCGTAGCCGAGTCCGATCTCGCCGACGCGGAAGAGCGGGTCGACGGGCGGATTGATGCGCATCACTTCTTCCACGTAATCGCCCGAGGCTTCGGTGATGTTCGGGTTCTGTTCGTTGATCTGCGCGAGAAATTGTTCGATGCCGATGGCAAGCGAATGCAGTTGCGCCTTCTCGATGATGATCGTGATCGTGCGCTGGTCTTGATAGGCTTGAATATAAAACACCCGCTGACCTGGCTTGCCGATCGCGTCCGCGGTGATGTGATCGCAGGGGTCAACGTCAATTTCAAATCGGGGCATGAGGCGAGTATACCATCCCGACCCCCTCCGTCCCTATCGGGACACCTCCCCCAAATCCGACGATTCAATCTTTGAATCCGCATACAAAATTTTTATCGTCGTATTTGGGGGAGGGCAGGGAGGGGGTTATAATCACGCCAGCAAAAGGAGCCGCCATGTACGATAAAAAGAAACTCGATGAATTGAAGGATCAACTCGAAACGTGGGAGGAAACTTCGTTGAGCAAGGCGCTCGCGTCCCTGCCCGAACGCATGGATGAATTCATCACGACCTCCTCCGAACCCATCAACCGACTCTACACCCCGCTCGATGTGGCGGATAAAGACTACGCTTCTTCTCTCGGACTTCCAGGTGAGTACCCCTACACGCGCGGAGTCCACCCGACGCTTCACCGCTCCAAACTGTGGACGATGCGCATGTTCGCAGGCTTCGGCACCGCCGAGGAAACGAACGCGCGCTTCAAATATTTGCTTGAGCAGGGACAAACAGGTTTATCCGTCGCGTTCGATCTGGCGACTCTGATGGGCTACGACACCGATCAACCCGAAGCGTTGGGCGAGTTCGGCAAGTGCGGCGTGGCGGTCTCTTCATTACAAGACATGGAAATCCTGTTCGAGGGCATCCCGTTCGACAAAGTGTCCACGAGCATGACGATCAACTCGCCTGCCGCGATCACGTGGGCGATGTATCTTGCGGCGGCGGAGAATCGCGGCGTGAGGCTCGATCAACTACGCGGCACGATCCAGAACGACATCCTCAAAGAGTTCATCGCGCAAAAAGAATTCATCTTCCCGCCCGAACCTTCGATGCGACTCGTTGTCGACACGATGGAATTCGGCTCGCAGAAAGTCCCGCAGTGGAACACGATCTCGATCAGCGGATATCACATCCGTGAAGCGGGTTCGACCGCCGCGCAGGAGTTAGCCTTCACCCTCGGCGATGGACTCGAATACGTGAGATGGGGAATCGCCCGCGGCATGGACGTGGACGAGTTCGCGCCGCGTCTCTCGTTCTTCTTCAACGCGCACAACGACTTCTTTGAAGAAATTGCAAAATACCGCGCCGCGCGTCGCATTTGGGCGCGTGAGATGCGCGAAACATTCAAGGCGAAGAATCCGCGTTCGTGGTTGTGCCGCTTCCACACGCAGACGGCGGGAGTCTCATTGACTGCGCAACAACCTGAAAATAATGTTGTGCGCGTTGCGATTCAGGCATTAGCCGCTGTGTTGGGCGGGACACAATCGCTTCACACAAATTCATTAGATGAAGCGCTCGCGCTTCCCTCTGAACATGCGGTGACCATCGCCCTGCGCACACAGCAGATCATCGCCGAAGAATCGGGCGTAACGAATACCGTGGATCCGCTGGGGGGTAGTTTCTTCGTCGAAGCCATGACAGACCGAATGGAGAAAGAAGCGTACGACTACTTCCGCCGAGTCGAAGAGTTGGGAGGAGTTATCCCCGCCATCGAAAAGGGATTCTTCCAAAGCGAAATTTCCGACGCGGCATATCGTTATCAACGCGAGATCGATCAGGGCATCCGCAAAATTGTCGGCGTGAATGCGTATGCCGAAAAGAAACCGTTGACGATTCCGATCCTTGAGATGGATCCAAAAGGTTATGAAAGACAGGTGAAGCGGCTCGAAGAGTTACGCAAGACGCGCGATAACGGTCGCGTCGGTCAAACACTGGATCATTTGCGCATCGCGCTCGAAGGGACAGAGAACACCATGCCGCACATCATGGAAGCCGTCCACGCGTACGCGACGTTGGGCGAGATCATTCAAGTGATGAAGGAAGCCTTCGGCGTGTATGAAGAGCCGACGATGATTTAAAGTTTGCACGCGCTATCCAGACCGCCGCGAATGACGGTTTGAGTCTATGAAAGAGGAGAACAGGAAAGATGAGCACAGGTAAGAAAGGGGTAATCGGAATTTTGACAGGCGGGGGCGATGTGCCGGGGCTAAACCCGGCGATCCGCGCAGTGACCATCCGCGCGTTGCGTGAGGGATATAAGGTTATCGGGATCCGCCGCGGCTGGGCGGGGATGGTGGATATCGTCCGCGATTCGCAAGCGGATAACAGCAATAACTTCCAAGTGTTGACCGAGGATATCGTCAACAAAGCGGGGCGCACCGGCGGCACGTTCCTGCACACATCGCGGACGAATCCATCCAGGGTCCGTAAAGACCGGCTTCCGCTCCACTTGCGCGATCGGTACGCGGACGATGTCAACGATGTGACGCCGGAGGTGGTGAAGAATATCGATTTTCTTGGGCTGGATTATTTGATCCCCATCGGCGGGGACGATACGTTGAGTTATGCCGTGCGCATGTATAAAGAAGGGATGAAGATCGTTGCCATCCCAAAGACGATGGATAACGATGTGCCCGGCACGGATTATTGTATCGGCTTCAGCACGTGCGTGACTCGCACGATCGAGCTCGCGAATCGTCTGCGGACTGTGGCTGGTTCGCACGAACGACTATTGGTGCTCGAGGTTTTTGGGCGTTACGCCGGCTTTACGGCGATGCTTCCGACCATGGCGGGGGCGTCTCATCGTTGTGTGATCCCCGAGCACAAGTTCAACATCGAGCGCCTTGCCGAGATGATGATGTACGACCGCAGTTACAATCCGAGTCATTATTCGGTGGTGCTGGTTTCAGAAGGCGCCACCTTCGACGGCGGGGAGATGGTCTTCTCGGACCGCTCGACTGACGAATACGGTCACATGAAGTTGGGCGGCATCGGCGATATGGTCTCCGCGCAATTAAGGGAATTGACCGCCAGTCATAACAAGGGGCGCATGGTGGATACCGTGAATCAAAAACTCGGCTATCTCACGCGCTGTGGCGACCCGGACGCGATCGACTCCATCGTGCCGATGGCGTACGGCAACCTGGCGCTTGATCTCGTTTTGAAGAACGTGCATGGAAGATTGGTGGTGCTCAAGAACGGGCGCTACGATAATATTCCGGTAGACATCGTCACCAGCACGAAAAAGACTGTCAACGTGGAGCGGTTCTACAATACGGAGCGCCTGCGCCCGAAGTTTGAAAGCTTCGAAATGACACCGCTGTTCATCATGACCAGCGATGCGATCTGATCACAAAAGAGACCCCCGAAAATTTCGGGGGTCTCTTTTGTGTATTCAGGACTTTCGCTTTTACTGCTCTAAGACGGTCTGTGACCGTCGCTTCGCCAGCAAATACGGCGGTCACAAACCGCCTGTGAGCGAAAGCCCTGATAGTATTCGGTTATGGTAATGAGAGCGTTGCGTAGAATGAGAAGTGGAACGTGTCGCTTGTGTACGATGTCGAATACGTTGATGGCAGGGCGCCGAACGTATAACTGTAATGCCGCCCGGATCCAGACAATCCCAACCTGCCTGCCAGCGTATTGTTTTGCGGAAGGAAAACAAGCCAGTACGTGCCCGGCGATAGCGTCACCGGGGTCGTCACAACTTGCGTATTCCAACCTGCCACCGGGGTAAAGGCGGCGGTCTGTGCCATCAGCGCGCCCGGCGCGCTACCGGAGTTGTTGTAAATTCCCAAGCGCAGTTGCCCGCCAGTGGTGGAGACGTAATAACTCAGACTCTGAATGGTGGCGCTTTGCGAGAGCGTCACCTGTTGCGCGACCAGCCGGTTGCCCATGCCGGAATACCCCATGCTCAGCACACTCGTCTCGCCGATGGTGATGGCGCTTGAAGATGGCGTGACAGTTCGAGTTGGCGTGCGCGATGCGGTGGGGGTAAAAGTATTCGTCGGGACGGTTGTCGGCGTCCGTGTGTTGGTTGCGGTTGGCGCGATGAGGGTGTTCGTCGAAGTCGCTGTGTGAGTGGGTGAATTCGTTGGTAGAGGCGTGTTGGTGACGGTCGCGGTCAACGTGCTTGTATTAGTCGGTACGATGGGGGTGTCCGTTGGAGTCGCTGTGTATGTGGGTGAGTTCGTTGGTAGAGGCGTGTTGGTGACGGTTGCGGTCAACGTGCTTGTGTTGGTCGGCACGATGGGGGTGTTTGTCGGAGTCGTTGTGTGAGTGGGCGAATTGGTGGGTAGTGGCGTCATGGAGGGTGTGGTAGAGGCTGCCGAGCCCGTAGAGAAGGTGGCATAGAACGAAAAAGTAAAAGCGCTATTGGTTGGCGAGGTTGAATAGGTGGCAGGCAACGCGCCGAAGGTGTACGAATAATACCGCCCCGCGCCGGATGGATTGACGCGCCCTGCCAGCGTATTATTTTGAGGCAGGAAGGCAAGCCAGTAGGTTCCGGCCGTTAACTGAGTGGGAGTGACCACCGCTTGGGTATTCCACCCTGTAACCGGGGTGAAAGCCGCCGTCTGCGCCATGAGGCTCCCCGGTCCGCTGGCGACGTTGTTATAAATGCCGAGGCGCATCTGCCCGCCGGCGGTGGAAACGTAATAACTCAAACTTTGAATTGTGGCGGTTTGAGACAGCGTGACTTGTTGCGCGACCAACTGGTTTCCAAGCCCGGCATAGGCGTTACTCAGAACAGTTGTTTCGCCGATATTAAATGTTCCCGAAGACGAGGTGGGCGTGAACGTGAAGGTCGCTGTCGGTGTGCGGGAGGGGGTGGGAGAGAATAACCCGGTCGCGGTTGGCGTGCGCGTGAGGGTAGCGGTGGGGCTTGGGCCCGCTGTGGCGGTCGGTTGATTCGCGCAGGCGGGAGGCGGGTTGCTCGGAACCACAGTTCCATTCACAATGGACAACAGTTCGGCATCGGTGAGGCGCGGAATGCCCAAGAAGTCTACGGCGATCGCGTTCGCCAGCACACCGTTTGCCATTGTCCCCAGGTGTCCGTCTGCCACGCGGATGTTGTGATATTCGTTCCCCCACGTATAGGCGATCATCTGCCCGCCGAAGTTATACGATTGTCCGTTGTCCAGCGAACGGCATGCCAGCCCGCTGTGATACCCTGTCCATGAAGCGAAGGCTGTGCCTTTTTCGGTGGCAATATCCTGTAAACCGGCGTTATATTGGTTGACATACGTCCGGGTCGGCTCGTTCCAATTATCCTGCGAGATATCGACGATCAAAATATTGCCCGGCAGGATGCCGGCATCGATCATGCGTTGGATATTCGATTCGTACGTGGCAAGCAAGGCTGGGATATCCGGGGTGCTTCCGACCACGTAGACATCGTTCGAGCCGATCATGCTGATTACCCTGCCGATGTTTCCATTGTTGAAATCGTCGAGGATGTCGTCTGTTTGGGAGGTCATGTTGAGACGCACCGTTTCACCGCTCCAGGCGTTGTTGTACGGCTGGCAGGGCATCCCGCCGAAGTTGACGCCGCGGACAACCTCGAGAATCTCCGTCCACGTATAGGCGGTTGGTCCTCCACGATTGATGCACTGATAGGGCTGGGTGGCGCTATCGCCAATCACCCCCACGCCTGTGGGAATGGCAGACGCGGTGGATGGTTTAGAAACCGCTATCAGGGTTAAAACCAATAGGAAAATAACTGCTTTCTTAAACATGGCGCTTCCTCTATGAAATGGGACGAGTGGGCTGATCTTGCAATCGCCGAAATGTGCTTTGCTCCTCAAAGTCACTACATGACGATAAAAGAATTATAAAGGTACAAAGACAGCCTGAGTCTAGAGGAAGGTTACACCCCAACGATGACCCCGTGCCGCAAGGTTTACCTTGCGATTCGGCATTCTTTTACACGGGCTGATGCGATAGAGAACGCCCCCCACAGAATCGTGAAATTACTTTTTCACTCGTCCCGTTTGATCTGGAAGGTGTCGAAGTCTCGCGCCACCGAGGTGTTAGGGAAGATCTCCTGCGCTTCCTTTAACACATCTTTTTCACGATAGCGCCGCGAGATGTGAGTCAGGATCAATTTTTTAACCCCCGCCCGCTTTGCCAGCGCCGCGCTTTGTTTCGCGGTGAGGTGATGGAACTGCTTTGCCATCTCGGCTTCCTCGTCCAGGTACGTGGATTCGATCACCAGCGCGTCCGCATCTTTACACGCGTCGAGCAGGTTATCCGTGCGCCCCGCGTCGCCAACGATAACCAGTTTGACTCCTCTCTGGAGCGGACCCAGCACATCGTCTGGACTGACGCGTCTGCCGTCGGGGAGGCTGATCTCCTTCCCTGCGACAAGTTCCCTTCGTTCGGGACCAAACGGCACGCCGAGTTCGGTCGCTTTCTCGTTTAAAAATGGACGACGCGCCTTGCCCTCGAAAACATATCCGAGACAATCCGGTCCGCGATGGGTGACGGGGAAGGCGGTGATGGTGAAATCATCCGTTTCGAAGAACAGGCCGGGTTTGATCTCATTCAAATGAAGCGGCATCGGCGGCTGGTTGCCGCGCAAGACCACGCCGTACAACAGGTCATGCACGCGGTCTAGCGTGGAACGCCCGCCATACACTTCGAGTCGGTCGATCGCCTCCCAGCGCAGAAATGTGCTGAGCAAACCGCCCAAACCGAGAATGTGATCGAGGTGACCGTGCGTGAGCAAAATGCGCGAGAGGTTTTTGAACCCCAGCCCCGATTGCAAGATCTGACGTTGTGTGCCCTCGCCGCAATCGACGAGGAAGCGGTATTCATCGTGCTTCACCACCTGCGCCGAAAGTCCGCGCCTGGCAGAGGGGGCGGAGGCGGAGGTGCCGAGAAAAAGAATTTCAAACAAGGGTTTGTCCTCATAAACCAGCCACAGAGAACACAGGGAGCATTGAGGTTTCTTTTCTCAGAGTCTCTGCGCGCTCTGTGGCAAAGTGGTTGTTGATTTGTGCCGTCCTTGCGGCACGAACGGTTTTGACAATTCTACCCCAAAAGAAAAACAGACCATTTGTGCTATACTTCGAAAATGCCTCTCAAGATTCCGTTCATTTCGCCGAAATCAAACGCGAAGCCAAAAGGCAAGGCGGCGCATCCCTCGCGCGGGAAGGGCAAGCCGAACAATGCGCCGCAAAAAGGGCGGACGCCGCTCATCTCGCCTCCGACACAGCCGATGCCGGTCTCGTGGTGGGATTCACTTTCTGCCGAACGCAAACTCGATGTGGTCGGCGCGATCATGGCGGCAGTGGGGCTTCTCATTGGTTTGGTCCTCTTTTACTCGCAACGCAGTGTGGTCACCGGAAGCGCCACAATCTTTCTCAGCCAAATGCTGGGATGGGGCGTATACGTTTTGCCGGCGGGTTTGTTCCTGATGGGGGTGTGGCTGGTTGCGCGGCGTATCGAGAAACTGCCGCCGCTTTCTTTGGAACGCGCGTTTGGGCTTGCGCTCTTTTTCTTTTGGTTATTGGCGGCAATGCATTCCATCGTTGCGCCGGTGGAGTTGGCGGAGGAAGCCGCGTTGGATGGCTGGGGCGGCGGCTACATCGGCAGTCTGTTTGAACGGTTGTTATTCAACAGCCTCGGCACGGCGGGCGCGATTGTGGCGTTGCTGGCTTGGTTGCTGATCACGATCACGATGATCTTCGACATTTCAGTGGAGGATCTGTTCCGCTGGATCGCGCCGCTTGTTGGCAAGCTCCGCTTGCTATGGGCGAAGCAGGCTTCCCCGGCGGGTGAAGCGTTTTTGCCCGAAGGCGTCGATACCGCGTCGAACGGATTCACGCCTCTGCATCGCCCCGCGTCACCTGCTTTGGCGGCGGAGGCTGGCAAGCCGGTGACGACGGTTAAGCCTGCGGAAGCGGTCATCCAGTGGAGATTGCCGGATGTGAAAACGATTTTGGACTCGGGTTCGACGCCGGAAGTCAATGAAGAATTCATTCAAGGGCGTTCGCGCTTGATTCAGGAAACGCTCGCATCGTTCGGCGCGCCGGTGCAAGTGGTGGAGATCAACCGCGGACCGACCATCACGCAGTTTGGCGTGGAGCCGCTGTTCGTGGAGACGCGCAGTGGGCGCATTAAAGTGCGCGTGAGCAAGATCGCCTCGCTTGCCGACGATCTCGCGCTCGCGCTTGCCGCGCCGCGCATCCGCATTCAGGCGCCGGTGCCGGGGCATAGTTATGTGGGCATCGAGGTTCCGAACGAGGAAATGACTCTTGTGGCGTTGCGCGATTTGATCGAAAGCGAAAGTTTTCAGAAGAACAAAAACCCTTTGCGTTTTGCGCTGGGGCGCGATGTGACCGGCAACGCTATCAATACCACGCTCGAGAACATGCCGCATATGCTCATCGCCGGCACAACCGGTGCGGGCAAGTCGGTCTGTGTGAACGCGATCCTGACATGCTTTTTATTGCATAACACCCCGGACGATTTGCGCCTGATTCTGGTAGACCCTAAACGCGTGGAGTTGACCGGCTATAACGGCGTGCCGCACTTGCTCGCGCCTGTGGTGGTGGAGATCGACCGCGTGATCGGCGCATTGCAATGGATGACGCGCGAGATGGACAAGCGCTATCACATGTTCGCGCAGGTCGGCTCGCGCAACATCGCCGATTACAACGCCAAAATGAAATTGCAGGGCGGCAAGACGCTTCCATTCCTTGTGATCGTGATCGACGAACTGGCAGACTTGATGATGATCGCCCCCGGCGAGACCGAGCAGACCATCACGCGCCTCGCGCAATTGGCGCGCGCCACCGGTATTCACATGATTCTCGCCACGCAGCGTCCCTCGGTGGATGTGGTGACCGGTCTCATCAAAGCCAACTTCCCGGCGCGGGTTGCCTTTGCCGTCGCGTCGAACACCGATAGCCGCGTGATCCTCGACCAGCCCGGCGCCGAACGACTGCTCGGGCGCGGCGATATGCTCTTCCAGGCGCCGGATGCGCCGGCGGCGGCTCGCTTGCAGGGTGTGTTTGTCTCAGACCATGAGATTCAAAACCTGGTGGAGTTCTGGCGTAATCAAGCTGGCGCCGCCAACCCCTACGCCGCCGCGTCACAACCTGCCCTGGGGGGCATTCCAAAATCGGACGCGCCGCTCAAGCAGGGCGCGATGTTCGAGGAGATGAGCCCTGCCGACACAACGACTGACCCATTGCTGGTGGAGGCAATTGAGCTTGTCCGCAAAGAGGGACGCGCCTCGGTCTCGATGCTTCAGCGGCGGATGCGCATCGGCTATACCCGCGCCGCCCGCCTCGTGGATATGATGGAGGACAGGAAGATCGTGGGTTCGCCGGAGGGGGCAACTCAAATGAGGCAGGTGTTGGATTACGGTCAGACCGCGCCGCCGAAGGACGATGGGGCATGATGGCGCATAACTATTTGGTTACGACCTGACGATTCGCTTCCGCTCTCTGATATGATTAACGCATGATTTCAGCGCTCATCAAAACCATGCGTCCGCGCCAATGGACGAAGAACGGCTTCGTATTTTTTGCCCTCATGTTCGACAAACAATTGTTCCTGCGCGAACCGTTCCTGCGGACGCTGGAAGGCTTCCTCTTGTTTTGTCTGGCGTCCAGCGCGGTGTATCTCATCAACGATATTGCCGACGTGGAAGCGGACCGTAAACACCCCGAAAAGAAACATCGCCCCATTGCCTCGGGCAAACTACCCTTGCACGCGGCGCGGCTCGCGGCAATTGTGTTGGTCGCCATTGCTCTTCCGTTGGGCTATCTCCTTTCGCCGGCGCTTGCGGTCATTCTGGCGGTTTATCTCGCCATTAATATTTTGTACTCGCGCTGGCTCAAGCATATTCCGATCCTGGATGTGTTCATTGTTTCCTCCGGGTTTGTCTTGCGCGTGGCGGCGGGCGTGGCGTTGATCACGGTCGAGCGCTTCTCGCCGTGGTTATACATGATTACCACGTTATTCTCTCTGTACATTGGTTTCGGCAAACGACGCGCCGAAATGAGCCTGCTTGAAACCGGCGCGGGCTCGCACCGCAAAGTGTTGGATGGCTACACCCTGCCGCTCCTCGACCAGTTGATCACCATTGTTTCAGGCACGACCATTGTCACCTATTCGCTGTACACATTCACCGCGCCGAACCTGCCCGAGAACCACAGCATGATGTTGACGATTCCTTTTGTGGTCTACGGTATCTTCCGCTATTTGCAATTGATCCAAACCGGTCACGCGGCGGGCGCGCCGGACGAAGTGGCGCTCAAAGACCGCCCTCTGCAGGTCACAGTCGTATTGTGGGTGATCTCTGTGATCGCCATTTTTTACCGATCGTGAAAGCCTCCGCGCCGGGTAAGATCATCCTGTTTGGCGAACATGCCGTGGTCTATGGACGCCCGGCGTTGGCTGTGCCGGTTACCCAAGCCCATGCGGATGTGGAAATTCTCGATTCAGATGCGACGGGGATTTGGATCCACGCCCCCGGCATTAACCTCCGCGCCGAACTGAACGCGCTTCCCTCCGACCATCCCATTGCTTCAGTCATCCATAATTTTCTCTTCCTCTCGCGCGCCGGGAGAGGGGGGGGCGAGAGTAAATTCCCCAACCTTCAAATCAACATCACGTCTACCATCCCCGTCGCCTCTGGTCTCGGCTCCGGCGCGGCGGTGACGGTGGCTCTGCTCCGCGCGTTCTCCTCCCATTTAAAGTACCCAATGACCGAGGAAGAAATCAACGCCTTTGCCTACGAGATCGAGAAGATCCATCACGGCACGCCTTCGGGAATCGATAATACAGTCGTCACGTATGCCCGGCCCGTGTACTTTGTGAAAGCTAAGGGCGAGGGCAACATGATCGAAACATTCAAAGTCGGCGCGCCGTTCACCGTCGTCATTGGCGACACGGGCATCGCCGCGCCCACGAAGGAATCGGTGGCGGATGTGAGGAAACTTTGGGAGGCGGATCAAGCGAAATGGGAGCGCGTATTTGATCAGGTGGGAGCGCTTGCAGAAAACGCGCGAGAAAACATAGAAAGTGGAAATTGGAAAGTATTAGGCGAACTCATGAATCGCAACCACGCGCTCCTGCAAGAGATGACCGTCTCCTCGCCTGAATTGGACTCGTTGGTTGAGGCGGCGCGAAAGGCTGGGGCGGCTGGGGCAAAACTAAGCGGGGGAGGACGCGGCGGGAACATGATCGCGCTCGCGGAGGCGGAAAAGGCTGACGATATTTCATCCGCATTAATTTCTGCCGGCGCGAAGAACACGATCATCACGCAGGTTGCATGAAATGGATCGCGCCGGCGCTGGCGTATCTTGCGGTGTTTCTGGGGTTGTTTGTCTTTCATAGCGCGTGGGCGGCGTTGCTTGGCTTTCATGCGGCGATCCTCGGCTCGCTGTGGATTGCCCGACCGGGTATTCCGCTTTCAACGTTGCTCAACTATTCAAATAAAAAATGGATCGCGTTGAGTCTTTTGGTTTGCGGAAGCAGCGGCTTTGCGTTATTGCTTCTGTGGGATGTGTTCGGCATTGCGAACGATCTCCCGGCGCAAGTGGAAGCCCTGGGGTTGAACGCTCGAACATGGGCGCCGTTTATCGCGTACTTTGCGCTGGTCAACCCGTTCGTTGAGGAGTATTTCTGGCGCGGATATTTGGCAAGCGCAACGAAGCGCCTCCATCGTTCTGATGTGTTGTATGCGGGCTTTCATGCGTTGATTTTGATTCATAAAGTTCCCATCGTTTCGATATGCGTTGCGGTTGCCGCGCTGACATGGGCGGGCTGGTTTTGGAGACAGGTCGCGCGCGAAGAGGATGGCGGGTTGCTCGCGCCCGTGCTGGGTCATATGGCGGCAGATTTCACCATCCTGTTGGCGATCTACACCATGGCAACCTGAATTTTCAAACCAATCTCTACTCCTCTGGCATTCCGAAAGTCCAGTTTATAATCGCGTCACAATGAAGCCGCGAGTGCGAATTTTGATTGCAAGCCTGTCCTTGTGCGCCTGGTTGTTGGATGCCTGCACATTCTCGGTGCAGGTGGTGCCGACGCCGGGCGCCACCCTGCCCGCCACGCCAACCGCGTCTTCCACGCCTTTGCGCCTGCCTGCCACAGAAACACTCGAGCCGGGAGTGGTCGCGCCGTTTGCCACTCTCACTCCTGTGGCGATTCGACTCGATACGTTGAGCCTGCTTGAAATTTTCAATAACATCGATGTGCCTGAAACGGCGCGCGCGCTGGCGTTCTCGCCCGATGGCGAGGTGTTGGCGGGGACGGGGGGCGACGCGAACGATTTTACGATCCATCTATGGTATGCGGAAAGCGGAGAGGAGATCGGCGTGTTGGAGGGACATCGCGATATTGTGTGGAACCTTGCCTTTTCGCCGGACGGTTCGATGCTGGCATCTGTTTCGGGCGACGGCACAGCCAATATTTGGGATTGGCGCGCAGGCATCTTATTGCAAACGCTACAATTCCCCAACCAGGTAGGGACAGTCAACTTTTCGCCGAATGGCGAGACCATTGCCGTGGGCGGGCTTGACGATCCGCAATATCTCACAGCCGCGATCTGGATCTATTCCACCAGCGCGTGGAGGCCGCTGTTGAAGATTCCCGACTACGTGAACATCACCGCGATGGCGTATTCGCCGAATGGGCGCTGGCTGGTGGGCGGCGGCGCTTCGCGCAATGTGCAGGTCTGGCGGACAAGCGATGGGACATCCCTCTTCACGCTCAACCATCCTCACCCCTCGCTCGATGTTGCCATTTCAGTTGATAACGCTGTGGCGGCGACTGCCACCTGTTCGTTTGCCGTGGACGATGATTGCGCCGAGGGCGCGGTCTGGTTATGGGATTTAAACACCGGCAAACTGATCCAGCACTTGCGCGGCTTCCCAGACACTGTGGAGAACGTGATATTCTCGGCGGATGGTTCCCTGCTGATTGCCGCCTCGCGGGATGGGATGGTGCGCATCTACGATACGGCTACCTTTGCTGTCGTCTTCGAAGCCGATCCGCCGGGCGGCAACGGCGTGCTGGCGCTCTCGCCGGATGGGCGTTTTCTTGCCACCGGCGGCTCGAATGGGGAAGTTCGTTTGTGGCGGGTGGTGGTTCGCCCGTGAGTTGATTTTGTCGTGCGAGAGGGCGGAAGAGTTAACCACTGATGTTACGCACCGTCCCGCAGGTTGCCTCGCAGAACTCTGTTGAATCAATCAAACCTGCAGAACGTCTGCGTAAGGTGAGTTCATCGGTTCTTGACATCAAATATGATGTGATATATGATGCCGATGGAGGTCGTATGTCACGATATGCGCTCAGTCTCCCCCAACAACTCAAGAAGGAAGCCGAAGAATGGGCGGCGCGTCAGGGCGTGTCTCTCAACCAGTTCATCCTGTGGGCGGTCGCCGAAAAATTGGGATCGCTCCGCTCGAACGTGGATGACCCGAACTTTCCGCGCGTCACCTACCGACGAGGCGCCTCTCGCCGTCCGACGGCTGTTCTCAGCGGAACCGGCATTCGCGTCCAGACCATCGTGACCGCCGCCGAGAAGTGGAAGTTATCTCCCTCCGAAATTGCCGACCAATTCAACATCCCCGAAGCGCAAGTGAAAGAAGCGCAGGCATTCTACGATGCGCACAAAGAGGAAATAGACGCGGACATTGAGTCCGAATCCGCGTTGGAGCCGAGGGGTGGCTAAAGCGCGTTTGCATCTTGATGCAGACGCGTCCATCAAGGCGGTGTACAACGCGTTACGCGAGCGCGGTCACGACGTCACGCGCACCCCAAACGATTGGATACCATTCGACGCCGACGACAAAGCGCAATTGCTCAATGCGTCTGCGCAGGGACGCGTGCTCTTCACGTTCAACATCCGCGACTTTCTTGTCTTGGCAAAACGATATTCCACACATCATGGAATACTCCTTGCTGTGCAAAATCGTTGGACGATCCGTGAACTGATCGAATCGCTCGACCTTGCTTTGACTCAAACTGGAGATGATGATTGGCTTGGCGTGGTCCGATGGTTGAATGATTTCAAGAAATAGGGAGTGTCTAAACTTGAAGTGATGATATGTCACCCTGAGCGCTAGCGAAGGGTCTCCGAGATCATCGTGGAGATTCTTCGCCGCAAAGAACAAGAGCGCGGCTCCATTAGACTTGAAGTAGTATTGGAGTTGCCAAACAAGGGCTGAACAAGTCTAGAGCCGCTCACGAGGCAAACGCCGAGTCAAACTCAAATTCTGAAGCAGACCCAGCCCTTGTTGTGAACTATG